>NZ_JBSSDI010000008.1:0-96257 GCF_054060575.1 Thermostichus sp. MS-CIW-15
GGTTTTACATACCTAGCCATACCAAGCAGCTATACTGAACATACTGTACATTATTTTCAGTATAGTCCAGTATATCATTGACTAGAGTCATGCTCTGTGGCCGGCTGAGGGCCCGCTACAGCGAACGGGATCCGCGGGTGCTGGGCTTTTTAAGTATGCAATTCCACTACACGGGGCAAATGGTCTTGCAAGCCCTATCCCCTCAAGAGCGCGGCCTCTTCCACCCCTACTTGAAGGTCATGGACGACCACCTCTACATGCCCCTCCAGAGGATGTACGAGGGTGCCGCCGCCCATGCAGGCGATACCTTTTCCGCCCCCCTGGCTGCCGTGCAAGAGCTCTTGCCTCTGGTTACCAGCGTGGCAGAGTCCATCTGTGCTGAGGTGGCGCAGCGTTTCCCAGGCTATCGCTGCGAAAGCGGCCCCTTGACGGATCTGGAGGTGCGGATTTCCAGCATCCGCGATGTGGAGATGTTCCAGGTGTACTTGGGCCTCTGCGTCCTGGAAGGCAGTGTGGCGGCTGTCCAACAAGAGCTGTTTCCCCTGTGTGTGATGCTCTACCCTCCTTTGAAGGTGGAGTGGAAGCTGGTGCGGCAGATGCTGGAGCTTTTGGATGAGGCGCTGCGCTTTCAGCTCACCCCGGCCAGCTACACCGTCCTGCTGCCTTATCTGCGAGCCGTGCAGAGCATGTTCTCGCGGGAGGTTTTCCCCGAAAGCGACCCCATCTGGAGCCATCATCCTGACGTGATGCGCTTTATGGGAACGGCGCAGAACCTGTTGCAAGAACTGATGGGTCAAGGAGCTATCTGAAAACCCGCCGGCAGCCCCATTCCCATCCCACTTCTTTACTAAGAGAGGACTAAGAGAGGTTGGTGAGGGCACCCTGCTGCTTCGAGCTCAGGTAGAGCAACTGCGTTGGGTAGGCAAATTCGATTCCCTGTTCCTGAAAAGTTCGCTTCAGAGCCAAGTTGATGCGCTCCTGCACATCCATGTAGAGGTTGTAGTCTGGGCTGAGCACGTAGTAAACCACTTCGTAATTGAGGCTGAAATCTCCGTAGGCGGCGAAGTGGGCGCGGTCAAATTGGGCGTTGGGCTCGGCTTCGATAATTTGTCTCACCAAGGTTGGAATGGCCTGCAGCTTTTCGGGGGGAGTTTCGTAAACAACGCCAAAGCCAAAAACCACCCGCCGCCGCTGCATACGTTTGTAGTTGCGAATTCGGGATCTGGTGATATCGGTATTGGCCATCACGATCTGCTCTCCGCCCAAGCTGCGTAGGCGCGTGGTTTTGATGCCGATGTACTCTACGGATCCCATAAAATCGCCCAAAATTATAAAATCCCCAATCTCGAAAGGCCGATCCATCAAAATAGAGATATAGGCAAACAGATCCTGTAAGACTCCTTGCGCCGCCAAAGCAATGGCTATACCGCCAATGCCCAAGCTGGCCACCAGTGCTGCCACATCAAAACCCAGATTTTCCAGCAGAAACAAGATACCGATAAGGGTAAACACCACCCGGATCAGAGGGGAGAGCAACAGCAAGCTTTGCTCGGTGGTGGCATCGCCTTTTTTGCGCATCAGGTAAATGCGCAGAGCATACTCTACACTGGCGCTGAGGAGATTGATGCCCAAGTAGGTGCCAACGACAGTGGCCAGGATGTCCAGAGTTTGCCGCAGGACGGTGGCCAAATTTAGGCTGCTCAAACAGACGTAAATCAGAGCCAGGTAGAGCAAAGGGATCAGGTAGCGCTCTACTAGTTGAATAGGAGTATTGCCGGGGATCCCGCTGAGTTTAGAGAACCAACCTGCCAAGGTTCGGAGAACCAAGCCCCGCAACACAGTGCGGATGGCGAAGATCCCGACTACAAAGATGAAAAATACCAGCAGGTAGTTCCAAAGGGGGTTGCCCAGCAGTTGGAAGCTGAGAATCTCCTGAAGCATGGCCTTGAAAACCGCCTTCTTCGGTCAACCAACAGCGAATAGAAGCAGCGGGAAAGCCCAGGGCAAAAGAGTCGCCTGGATTTGCTGCTTCTGTAACCAGTACCCTCTGGGTCTTAGCTAACAAAACAGGGACATCATAACACTGTGTTTATCGCTACTTAGCCGGCTGCTTGGAGAAAGGATGCTCGGGATCCACCAGCTCGGCCACAAATTGGTGCAGGATGGGCAGGTAGCGCTCCCCGGCCACTTGTAGCAAATTGTTGTGATCGGCTCCCTCGATGGGCACCAAACGCTTGGGATCCCGTGCCGCTTGGTAAAGGGCTTCGGCATGCCAGAAGGGGATCAAGCGATCCTGGGTGCCGTGCAAAATCAGCAGTGGGCAGTTGATCTGGGCGATGCGGCTGAGGTTGTCGAAGCGATCAAAAGGCAGCAGCGGGATGCGGGTCAAGACGCGAAAAGCAGTTACAAAGGTCGATTCCAGGATCAGACCCCCCACCGGCTTTTGGGCTGCCAAGTAAACCGAGGGCCCGCCCCCCACCGAGCGTCCGTAAACCAAAATCCGCTCCGGCGGGATCCCCTGCTCCACCAGATAGGCGTAGGCGGCCTCAATGTCCTTGTAGGCAGCGGCTTCGGAAGGGATCCCTTCGCTGGTGCCGTAGCCGCGGTAGTCGTAGGCCAAGACGGCAAACCCCCCCTGCTGCAGGCCAGCCAGGCGCGGCAAGATATCTCCCAAGTCCTCGGCGTTGCCGTGGCTGTAGAGGAGGGTATAGGTGGCTTCGGGGTTGGGCAGATACACCGCCGAAATCTGCAGGCCATCGGCGGTGGTGAGCTTGAAAATGGCATCCCCATCCTGGTAGCTGGCGGGGCGAGGCAAAAAGATCAGCCGCTCCGATTGAAACCAGCCCAGCCAGAGCAGGTAGCCGTACACCCCCAGGCCAATAAGCAGCAAGGATCGCCCCACCTGCAGCCCCGGGAAGGATCCCAAAATCCAATTCAAAGGCTTTAACATCCCTCGGCTTGGCATCGAGATAATTCTCCTCACCCCCGGCCCCTCCCCCAGAGGGAGAGGGGGAATTGGTGGCGGCGACGTCGGCAACTAAGGCCTACGGCCCGCTCACGCGAAAGGCCTACGGCCCGCTGACGCGAAAGGCCTACGGCCCGCTGACGCGATCAGGATTCGGCTGTCAAGGCGGAACATTTCCAAAGGCAAACCCCAATCCAGTTAACCAGAGTATGGGCGACGATGGTCACCAGCAGGTTTCCCGACAGCCACACGCCCAGCCCCAGGAGGACGCCCACGGCGCTGGCCCAGACGGCATAGGGCCAACCCTGCCATCCCAGCCAATGCAAAACCCCAAACAAGAGGCCGCTCAAGAGGATCCCGCCCGTCCACCCCAAGGGACTGGCCACCAGGGATCCCATCAGCACGCCGCGAAACAGCCATTCCTCGCTCCAGCCCGGCAGCACCCCCACCCAGAAGATATCTGACCACTGCAGGGGATCCGCCACCAGGTGCAAGTAGGCGGAAGCCGCCCGGCGATAGGCCGGCCAAAGCCAGTAAGCCCCGCAGCTGAGCAGCGCCACCCCCAGCCCCAGCGCCGTTCCCCAGGCAACGGCCAGCGGATCCCAACGGAAGGGCACGCGCAGGGATCCCAGCCAGATCCAGAGGCCGGCGATCACCGCCGCGATCAGGCTGGTCAGGCCCATCCCGATCAGGATCTGTTGGCGCGTACAGGGTTGAATCTCGGCACTCATGGGAGGGGATTTGGCTTGGCACCCTATTCCCAGGGTAGAGCGAATCTCGACAAGGACGGCTGCCTGAATCCACACTGGCAGCGGGGAACACTCCAAGCCCTGAAGGGCGGGGCCTAGGCCGCCATTGTCTCGGTCAACAGGGTAGGAGCTCTCAACTCCCCGCTGCTTGCCAGTGGAGGTGCTGCCTCAACAACTGGGCGTGCTGGGCCGATCGCTCCACCCAAACGGCCACTTGGTCAGGGCCGAGGGCCGGCCCATCGGCATAGCAGGCCAACCAAGCCCGGTGCAAAGCTTCCGGATCCTCTGGGATCGCCTCGAGATCCCAGCCGGGCATGCCCAATTCCTCAAGCAGCGTTGTCACCTTGGGATCGTAGCTGAGGCCAAAGCAGGCACAGCCCTCGGCTGCCGCCATCACCAGGCCGTGGTAGCGCATCACAATTGCCAATTTCACCCCCCGAAAGACCCCCTTTAAAAGATAGGGATCCCGAATTTCCAACACCTGGCTGTGGCCGGGCAAGCGCTGTTGCAGCCGTTGCGCCAAGCGGTAGTCTGGCCCCAGGTCGGGGGATCCAGGCGGAGCCAGTTGGAAGGGCAGCAAAAGCAGATAAGCTCCGGTGGCAGCCTGGAGGCGTCTCAGGCCCTCAGCCAAAATCTCCAATCGCGCTGGAGTGAGCTGGGGATGCTGCCGCAAGACCACGGCAATGCGGGGCTGAGGCCATCTTTCCCACTCCGGCAGGGTTTTGGAGGGCAGGCCCCAAACCGGATCCGGGGCCACCTGATGGGGGATCCCCCAGGCTCGCAGCCATTGAGAAGCAACGGCGTCGCGCACGCTGATGGCTGTACAACCTGCTAGAGCGCGGCGGGCCAGCTCGCGGATCCAGCCCCGCTGCAACGGCCCGATCCCCTGGGCCCAGGCCAAGGTTTTCAGCCCCCGCCGCTGGGCCCAGAGCATCAGTCCCAGGTAGTAGAGGGGGCTGCGCCAACTGGTGCGATCCTGCAGCAGGCTGCCCCCACCCCAGATAAAAGCTTGAGACTGCCTCAGATAGCGCCGCAAAGCCCAGCCATCGAAGCGCGGGCAGGCCAGTACCCCATAGGTGGCAGCCGTTTCCGCGGGGCGAGGAGAGAGCACCACCGGCTGTACAGGGCCGGACAACTGCTGGAGTTGCCGCAGTAGGGCCAGCAACAACGCTTCGTCGCCGGCATTGCCGTAGCCGTGGTAGCCACAGATCAAAACCCGTGGCCCCTGCATCGAGCCGATTTGCTCAGGCAAGTTGCGCCGGGATCCCCAATCAGTAGCAGTCAAGGTTGGTCGAACTCGGCCCGTTGCATCGAGAACCTAATCCAGCCTACAGCTTCCTTCCGGGATCCAGAGCGCTGCCGGCGCAGACATCTCCCTTGCAGCGGAAGGTCTCAGACAGGTCTTCCTTGATGTTCTCCCCACGGCTATAGCTTGCTTCCGCGCAGCGCTCTGCCAGGGGGGTCTTTCTCAGCTTGTGGGATGGCTCCCACTTGCCGAGCTGCCCAGAGCATGCGGTTTGCATCGCAGGGGACGCCGTAACCCCAACTCCCAGACCTATGGCCCGCTTGCGGGAAGGGATGTGGAAACACCCCAGATACTTCCTCTTCTTGCCGCAGTTTCGTATCTCGGCTATTGCTCTAGCCACCTGGCAAGACGCTGCCCTGGATCTTCTGGCCCTGCCAACACTGCCAATGACAAGAGTCCTGGATATCGAGATAGCGCTTCCAGGCGCAAGATCTCAACGCGGTGGGACAGGGATCCCTTTTGCAGAAAAGTTTGCTAAGCAATTCTAACTGAGTTTTTCGCACGTCGATAACAATCTTGCCGCCCTTCTGGGGCGAGATAGCGGCGAGGCAGCCGCCTGCCCTGCGAAACAGCATGTCGAGATCCGGGCTGGTAGGGAACTGGGGATCCCAGCAGCCAGCAGACAAAGCACTCGGAAACCCCCCACGCTCACCCGGATTTGGCCCACTCAGAGAGGGAAAGGATCCCCTGCCGGCCTAAGAAGCGCCGCCCTATAATGGGTCAGACTTGCGGTCGCTCCGCAACGCTGAAGTGACGGGGTTTTTGAGGTGACCTACGGTCGCAGACCATCGGCCCGCTGGGCTAGGAATTCGGCTTCGCAGCATCCTTACAGCCGCCCCTTTCCGGGGTATGACGAGTATGCCGACGCCGCCCGACCCGCTCGCCCCTCCTGGAGAGCTCAGGCCGCCGCCACGGTGGGCAACCTGTTGCTGGGATCCCTGCTCTTGGGATCTACAGCGACGGCTGCCGGCTTGATGGGGTTGGCCATCAGCTTCCGCAACCTGCCCGATGTGCATCAATTGCGGGACTACGTGCCGGTGGCCACCACCCACATTGTCGATATTCGCGGCGAGCCGATTGCCAGCTTGCACGGGGAAGCCAACCGGGAAGTGATCTCCCTGGAAGAGGTCTCGCCGGAGATGAAAAAAGCCCTGCTGGCCATTGAAGACAGCCACTTCTACACCCACCCCGGCATCAACCCGGTCAGTTTGGGCCGGGCGCTGCTGGGCAGTGTTGAAGGGGGGTTGGGCTCGGCAGGAGGCGGCTCCACCCTGACGATGCAACTGGTGAAGAACCTGTTTTTGAGGCCGGAGCGCACCCTCAGCCGCAAGGTGGCCGAGATTGTGCTGGCGGTGCGGCTGGAGCAAGTCTTTACCAAAGACGAGATCCTGGAGATGTACCTCAACCAGGTGTACTGGGGGCACAACCTCTACGGCATCCAGGCGGCGGCCCGCAGCTACTTCAACAAGGATGCGGCGGAACTGAACTTGGCGGAAGCAGCGATGTTGGCCGGGATCCTGCCGGCCCCGGAAATCCTCAGCCCCTTTCGCAACCTGGAAGGGGCCAAGCGACGGCAGCGGCTGGTGCTGGATCGCCTGGTGGAGCTGAACTGGGTTACCCCGGAAGAGGCCCAGGCGGCACGGGAGCAAGAATTGACCTTGGGCCGCATCACCTCCTTCCAGAGCAACGCCCCGGCGGTTACCGACTCCATCGAGGCGGAGCTGCGGCGCCGCTACGGCGAACAAGCCCTACTGCAGGGAGGGCTGCGGGTGCAGGCCACCATCGACCTGCGGCTGCAACGCCTGGCAGAGCGCATTGTCAACGAAGATGGGCCCCGCATCGGAGCTGCTCGCCGGGCCGACCAGATGGCCCTGGCGGCGGTGGATCCCCGCACCGGCTATGTCAAGGCCCTGGTGGGCGGCATCAACGCCCAACGGGGCCAATTTAACCGCGCCACCCAAGCCTTTCGCCAAACGGGATCCACCTTTAAGCCCTATGTGTACTACGCGGCTCTGGCTACCGGCCGCTACGGGCCCAACAGCATCCTCTACGACACTCCCATCACCTATCCTGGCTCGCCTCCCTACAGCCCGAAAAACTACGACAACACCTTCTACGGCCCCCTCACCTTTGCCCGCGCCTTGGAGCTCTCCCGCAACGTGCCCACCGTCAAGCTGGCAGATGAAGTCGGGATCCGCAACGTCATTGCGGCAGCCCAGGCCACGGGCATCAGTGCCGAGATGTTTCCCAACTTGGCCACGGCCCTGGGCTCGGCCAGCGTCAGCCCCCTGGAAATGGCCGCCAGCTATGCGGTGTTTGCCAATGGCGGCTACCGGGTGGAGCCAACTCTCTTGGCTCAGGTGGTGGATCGCAACGGTCAGATTCTCTTCGAGGCCAAGCCCCAGCCGCAGCGGGTTTTGGATCCCTGGGCGGTGGCCACCCTCAACCAGATCCTCAAGGGGGTGGTGACCCAGGGCACGGGGACGGCGGCCCGTCTGGACGATGGGCGCCCGGTGGCCGGCAAAACCGGCACCACTTCCGATTTTCGCGACGCCTGGTTCATCGGCTATGTGCCGCAACTGTCCACCGCCATTTGGATCGGCAACGACAACAACTCCCCTATGTTGCCGGGCACGGCAGGAGGCGCCTTTGTCGCCCCCACCTGGAAGCGCTTCATGAGCGAGGCCCTGCAAGGGATCCCACCCCAAGACTTCCCCAGCCCCCAGCAATTTCTTCCCCCCCGGCCATGAGCAATAGCGAGGAGCGGCTGGCGCGCATCGAGCGCGCCGTCGAGGCCAACGCTCAGGCCATCGCCCAACTGGCCCGGCAAAACCAAGAGCTGATGCAAACCATTGCCGGCACCGAGGAGCGCATTGCCAGAGCCGAGGAACGCATTGCCAGAGCCGAGGAACGCATTGCCAAAGCCGAGGAACGCATTGCTGGCGCCGAAGAACGTCTGGAGGCCGAGGTCAAACGCTGGGACGAGCGGTTTTTCCAGCTCAGCCGCGATACCCTCAACTTCACCCGCAATGTAGTGACCATCGCCGCCATCACGGCTGTTTTGATCCCCCTGCTCAGGGATGTCGCTCCCCTGCTGATCGAGCTGCTGCGGGAGGGATCCCGTTAGCCCTCTGTAGCTGGGACATCTCGCTTTTCCAACCGCTGGCCAACAAGTGGTTATCGGCAATTGCGCTGAGACAGCCGCGATTCCACCTCTCTGGGGTCGAGCAGGGTTCCAACCGGAATCGAGGTGTCCAAGGGATCCCAGCGCGTACTGATTCTGAGTTACACTAAAACTGCAAAGAAAGGTAACGCCTTTTTCTGGTTATCCTGACCCTTCGCCGCGTTCTTTCTTGCATTCCTTGCACAAGACACAGAGGACAGACGATTATGGCTTTTGAACTCCCGGCTCTGCCCTACCCTGCCGACGCCCTCAAGCCCTATATGTCGGCGGAAACCTTCTCCTACCACCACGGCAAGCACCACGCCGCCTACGTGGCCAACCTAAACAAGCTGATCGAAGGCACCGAGCTGGCCAATAAGTCGCTAGAAGAAATTATCAAGACCACGTTTGGGGATCCCGACAAAGTGGGCATCTTCAACAATGCCGCCCAGGTCTGGAACCACACCTTTTTCTGGGAATCCATGAAGCCAGGTGGGGGCGGCGCGCCGACGGGGCCCATCGCCGACAAGATCAACGCCGATTTTGGCGGCTACGACAAGTTTGTCGAGGCCTTCAAAACGGCGGCGGCCACCCAGTTTGGCAGCGGCTGGGCCTGGCTGGTGCTGGACAACGGCACCCTCAAGGTTACCAAAACCCCCAACGCCGAAAACCCGCTGGTGCACGGCCAAGTGCCCCTGCTCACTTTGGATGTCTGGGAGCACGCCTACTACCTGGACTACCAAAACCGGCGGCCCGACTTCATCAGCGCCTACCTGGAGCACCTGGTGAACTGGGATGCCGCCAATGCCCGGCTGGCTGCTGCCTGACTGACTCTCTTCTGGGATCCTCTGACGGGGGATCCCATCGAGGACTAGCCTTGCCCAGCTCTTTGCTAGGGGATCCTCAGGGATCCCTTTTTTTTCGGCCTAGTCCTTCCCCAAGCGTTCCCGCTCTTCGCGCAGGCGTTCCAGGAAACTGGGCGTGGGGTTTTGGGCAGGGGTGGGGGAGGCAGCAGGAGGAGCGGCCCGATTGATGGGGGGAAACAAGGGTTGGTTGATGGGCTGTGGGGGGAGAGGCTTGGCTGGGACACGAGCTGGAGAAGGTGGAGCAGCGGGTGTGGGCACTGCAACCGGTCGGGGCGGGGGCGCAGCGGGGACAGGGGTGGGTGGGGGGGGCGGCGAAGTGGGCGGGGGTGCTGGGGCGGTTGCCGGTGTGGGCGTGGGTTCGGGTTGAGGAGGGTCTTGAGGGTTGTCCCGAGCCGGATCCGGATCATCTTCAAACGCTGGCTCACCCGCTGGATCCCGCAGCAGCCAGTCCAGCAGCGGCTCCGGGATGGCTTGCTGCCCATCGGTGGCAGGGGGCAGCGGAACGGCAGGCGGTCTCTCCATGCCTGTGCCCGGATCCAAGAGCAGACGCAGGCCCCAAAAAGTGCTCCCGGCAATGGCGGCCAAAAGGGCTATCCCTCCCCAGAGGGGGAGCGGCCTACCTTTGGGCTCCGGCTGGGCGCTGAGCCGATGGGCGCCTTCCTGACCATCGAGGGCTGCCAGGGTGCGCTCGGAAAAGGGCGAGGTTGTTGGAGGGGGGGTGAGGGCAGAGCCGGCGCTGCTGTCAGATTGCAGGGATCCCTCCAATTGGGCGCTGAGAACCTTCATATCTTGGGGCCGCCGGTCGGGATCTTTGGCCAGACAGGAGAGCACCACCTGTTCCAGCTGCAGCGGAATTTCATAGGGCAAATTTGCGCGATTGAAGGGCTGAGGCTGCTGGTAATTGTGGGCCTCGTACCAGCCGGGGAAAGAATCGCTCTTCGGCTGGAGGGGGTGTTGCCCGGTCAACATGCGGTAGAGCACCACGCCAAACGAGTAGATATCCGAGCGGGCATCCAGGGCTTCCCCGCGCAGCTGTTCGGGAGAGGCATAGCGCACCGTACCCAAAAAGCCGGTGGTCTGGGTGCCGAGGGCAAGGGAAACGTCGCTGAGGAGCTTGGCAATGCCGAAATCCAAGATTTTGACGGTCTCCCCCAACGTTTCATCTTTTAGGACGAAGAGGTTGCTGGGTTTGATGTCGCGATGGATCACCCCCTTGATGAGATGGCCATCCTGCTCGGTCTCTAGGTTGTGGGCGTAATAGAGACCGGCGCATACTTGGCGGGCCATCCTCACCACCTGTTGAGGCGGCAGCACCGGCTGCTTGAGCATTAGCTCCCCCAAACTGCGCCCCGTTAGGTATTCCATCACCAGGTAAGGTTGGTCGTTCTCTAGGCCATAGTCCAATACCTTGACAATGGCAGGGTGCTCCCCCAGCAGCGTGCTGATGCGAATTTCCTGCTGAAAACGTTTGTGCAACTGGCGTCGGGTGTTGTCATCGCTTGCCAAGTTTTGGTGCAACAGCTTGACCGCTACCGGACGGTTGAACAGGCGCGTATCGACTGCCTTGAACACCTGCCCCATGCCGCCCGCTGCAATGCTGTGAACCAGTTGATAGCGCTGGCCGATCACTTTTCCAGGAGCAAGCTGGTTCATGGGCAGCCCAAGAGCATGTACCCTCTGATTCTAATGCGTGTTTCTCGGGAGTTTCTCTTGCCTTTCTCCGGCCATCCCTGCCCAGCAGTCTTCATTCCCAATGTATTTGATGTGCTTTTAAGTACTTGTTAAACGCCCTGCCAGCGATTGAAGGCCGGACAAAGTCTGTGGGGCATCGAGAGCTACTTGGATCTGGAGGGATCTGATAGACTCATGCGGGCGCTTTGCCGGGTCTGTTCATTAGCTGTCTGTCGGGTATTTATGCTGGCTCACTGGCTCCAAATGTCGGGGATCCCTCTAGCCATGATTGGCCCTGTTGAGAATCCGGTGCTGGTGTTTTTGATCATCCTGACCATCATGCTGGTGGCTCCCTTGCTATTTGAGCGGCTGCGCCTGCCGGGGATCATCGGGTTAATCTTGGCTGGGCTGGTGGTGGGGCCCTACGGCTTGGGCATCTTGCGGCGGGACGAGACCATCATCCTGCTGGGCACGGTGGGGCTGTTGTTTCTCATGTTCATGGCGGGGCTGGAGACCAGTCTGGAAGATTTGAAGCTCAATGCCGGGAAGGCCACCCTCTTCGGAGCGCTCACCTTTCTGTTGCCCATGCTCATCGGCACAGCAGCCATGTTGGCCATTGGGTATGGCTTTCTGGCGGCGGTGCTGGTGGCCTCGTGTTTTGCCTCCCATACCCTCATCGCCCTGCCGATCGTCTCCAAGTTGGGCCTGATGCGCTTGCAGACGGTGACGGCCACCTTGGGGGCGACGCTAATTACCAATGTCTTGGCGTTGTTGGTGCTGGCGGTGGTGGTGCGCGCCCACCAAGGCGAGCTGACGCTGCAATTTTGGCTGACGCTGATCCCCTCGATTGCCCTCTACACCTTGGCCACCCTCTGGGGGGTGCCCAAGCTGGGCGGTTGGTTTTTCCGGCGCTTTGGCCACGACGAGGGGGCAGAGTTTACCTTTGTGATTGCCACCTTGTTCGTGGTGGCCTACGGAGCGGGGTTGATCGGCATTGAGCCGGTGGTGGGCGCCTTTTTGGCCGGGACGGCCATTACTCCCATCATCCCCCAGCTCAGCCCCCTGATGAACCGGATCCAGTTTATCGGCAACACCCTGTTTGTGCCTTTTTTCTTGATCTCGGTGGGGATGCTGATCAATCCCGGCATTCTCTTGGGAGAGCCGCGCACGCTGCTGGTGGGCGGAGTGATGATTGCAACGGAGGTGGTGAGCAAGTTTCTGGCCGCTTGGATCCCGGCCCAACTGTTTGGCTGGCGCTTTGCCAGCACGATGATCATGTTCGGTTTGTCGATGGCTCAGGCGGCGGCTACCCTGGCGGCGATCACGGTGGCCTTTCAGGTGGAGTTGGTGGATGAGCTGACGGTGAACGGCACCATTGCCATGATCCTGGTGACCTGTGTTGCCTCGCCTTGGATTGTGGCCCGCTGGGGAGAGCAAATGCAGCCAGCCGAAGTGGCGGCAGAGTCCACCGAATTGCCCAAGCCGGATTGGGGAGCTCGCGTCTTGGTGCCGGTGGCCAACCCGGATACTGAGAGGAACCTGTTACAGTTGGCTTTGATTTTGGCCAAAAAAGATGGGGGAACGCTGCTGCCGCTGCATGTTTTGTCTGACCGTGCCGGGATCTCGCCGGCAGCCCTGGCCCGGCAGGAGCAGTTGCTGACTTTCGCAGAAGCTCTGGCCCACAGCGCCGTGGCCCGAGTGGAGCCGATCCGGCGGGTGGATGACTCGGTGGAAAAAGGGATCATTCGCTCGGCGGCGGAACGGCAGGCAACCTTGGTGATCCTGGGCTGGAAGGGCTACTCCACCTATGCGGAGAACTTTTTCGGCAGCATCATCGACGCGGTGGTGCGGCAGGTGGGGATCCCAGTCTTGATCACGCGGTTTCCGGTACCCATCGAGACGGCGCGCCGCATCCTCTTGGTTGCACCGGAGCTGGAGGTCTCTCCCGGATCCCTGCAGCAGACCCTTGGGCTGGCGCAAACGCTGGCCGGCGAATTGAAAGCAGGTTTGCAGATCCTGCTGGTGCAAACCCGACCTGGGCGGAAAAGCTCCCCAGCCTTGCCGGCAGAAAGCTATGCCCACTTGCCGGTTCAGCGGGTGCAGGGGGGGGTGGTGGCGGAAGCCTTCAAAGCGCTGCAGCCAGGAGATGTGTTGGTATTGGTTCCCAGCGAAACCGGCAACCGGTCGCGTCTGGGCCGAGAGCCGGAGACCATCGCCCGCAACCGACCCAGCCTTCCCATCATCGTGGTGCATTTGCCACGGGATTCAGCTCATCCCTTGCGCCAAGGAGATGGGGTTCTGGCGGCCGCAGAGCCCACTTGACAGGGATGGCATTGGGGTGTTGTCTGGCGGACTGGAGCTCTTGTCTCAACTCCGCCCCGGCTCCCCTGGTAAACTGGGATACCCCAGGTTCGGAGCAGTCGTGAGCCAGAAGGGAGGCCCAGAGCCATAGACTATGTTGATTGAGGAAGTGGGGATGGTACCCTACGGAGCACAGGAGCATGACTCTAGTCAATAATAAGCTCAACTATACTGAAAATGATGTATGATATGTTCAGTACGGATTACTACCAGTTGATCTTTCTGTTTACTTTCGAGTCTGCCAACATGGTAGCCAAAGCAAAGCAGAAAATTGGTAGTAAGACGACACGGAAACTGCGCTTTGGGTATTCTACTCAAAGCTTTGCGGGATACCGCCATTCTGTTTGGACTCCGTCCCGCTGACGCGAATGGAAACAAACAGAATGCTATCGCTGCATAGTTGAACAGTGATGTTCAGCAGTGTTCAGCGTAAATGTATCAGTATGGTTGCCTATTTGCTGGAAGTCGGCTGTGAAGAGCTCCCAGCCAGTTTTGTGGATTCGGCTCTGGAGCAGTGGCGAACCGGGATCCCGGCCTCTTTGGCGGAGGCTCATCTGCAAGCGGAGCAGATGCAGCTTTTCGGTACGCCGCGCCGCCTGGCGGTTCTGTTGCAGGGGTTGCCCACCCAGCAGCCGGATCGCACCCTAGAGGTGAAGGGGCCACCGGTTCAGGTCGCCTACCAAGATGGCCAGCTCACTCCTGCCGGGGAAAAATTTGCCCAAAAACAAGGGGTGGATCCCGGCGGCCTGGAAATCCGGCAAGTGGGCAAGGGATCCTTTGTCTTTGCCGTGCAGCGGGTGCGGGGCCGACCGACGGCGGCGGTGCTCCAGGAATTGGCGCCCACCTGGATCACCAGCTTGAGCGGCGAACGGCTGATGCGCTGGGGCTATGGAGACCTGAAGTTTCCCCGTCCCATCCGCTGGCTGGTTTCCCTTTGGGAGGATCAGGTGTTGCCTTTGCTCTGGCCTACCTCCGAGGGAAATCCTTTGCCGGGCTTGGTGGCGGGGCGGGTGAGCCGGGGGCACCGCGTTTTGGGATCCCAGCAGGTTGTCCTGGAGCGGGCCGAGAGCTACGTTCAGCAAATGCAAGAGGCGGGGGTCAGCCCCGATCCAACAGCGCGAGAGGCATACATTCAGGCTGAGGTGACCAAGCTGGCCAGGCAAGTGAATGGGGAAGCGCAGATCCCTGCTCCTTTGCTGCGGGAGGTGGTGCAGTTGGTGGAGTGGCCGACGGCGGTTTTGGGGCGTTTTGAGCCGGAATTTTTGCGCTTGCCCCCTGCGGTGATCGAGACGGTGATGATCATCCACCAACGCTATTTCCCAGTACGGGATGGCCGGGATCCCCAGAAACTGCTGCCCTACTTCATCACCATCTCCAACGGCGACCCCCGGCAAGCAGAGCGGATTGCAGCAGGCAACAGCCGGGTGGTGCGGGCACGCCTGGCCGATGCTCGCTTTTTCTACGAGGAGGATCGGCGGATCCCGTTGGCCCAGCGGGTGGAACGCCTGCAGGCAGTTACCTTTGCCGAAGAGCTGGGATCCATGCGGGACAAGGTGGAGCGCATCCGCCACATCAGCCGCCTCATTGCCGCTGCCCTGAACTTGGATCCTCAGGAGCAGGCGCTGGTGGATCGCACCGCTTACCTGTGCAAGGCGGATCTGGTGACCCAGATGGTGTACGAGTTTCCCGAGCTGCAGGGGATCATGGGCGCCGAGTACGCCCGGCAGGATGGGGAACCGGAGGCGGTGGCGGAGGGGATCGAACAACACTACTGGCCCCTGGGGGCAGGGGAGGCCTTGCCCGCCTCTTTAACCGGACGGGTGGTGGGCTGGGCGGATCGCCTCGATACCCTGGTGGGCATGTTTCGCTTGGGGCAGATCCCTACTGGTTCTTCGGATCGCTTTGCCCTGCGGCGGGCCGCCAACAGCCTGGTGTTGATTGCCTGGGATGCCGGCTGGACCTTTGACTTCAACTTGCTGTTGCAGAGCGTGGTGCAGGACTATGCCTTTGGCGATGTCCACACCTTGCGAGCCTTGCAGGAGTTTTTGGCCCAACGGATACAGACCCTTTTGCAGGAGGAAAAACGGATTGATTACGACTTGGTCAGGGCTGTGGTGGGGGATCCAGAGTCCGTCAAAACCGAGGATCCCCAGAAGGCCGAACTCACCTTGCGGGCCCTGGGCAACCTGCCCCTCACTCTGCTGCGGGCTGAGTACCTGCAACACCTGCGAGCCACCGGGGAATTGGCGGATCTCTACCCCACCCTCAATCGCTGTGCCCGCCTGGCCGCCCAGGGAGACTTGGACAGCGCCGTGCTGGATCCGGCAGCGGCTGTGGATGCCGACCTGTTGCAGGAGGCGGCAGAACGGGAGCTGTACGAGGCTTGCCAGAGGGTTTACCGCCTGGGGGTGGAGCCAGCCCTCCAAGGAGACTTTACCCCACTGGTGGAGGGCCTGCAGGCAGCAGCCCCCGCAGTGGATCGTTTTTTCGAGGCGGTTTTGGTCATGGATCCGGATCCCAGGCTGCGGGCCAACCGGCTGAACCTGTTGGGGGTATTGCGCAACCAGTCCCGTTTGCTGGGAGATATGGGAGCTGTGGTCATGGCAGGAGAGGCTGCGCCAGCAAAGAGCCACTAAGGAACCAGTAACTGGGCGCAATCATCCTTGGGGGCGGGAGATTCATCCAAGAAAGCTTAAGCATTGCTGCAAGGCCCGCTGCACTGAGCCCAGGTAGCCCTCTCCAAACAAGTTGAGATGGTTGAGCCAGTGGTAGAGCTGGTAGAGGGGCTTGCGCTGGCAATACCCCTCGTCCAGGGGATAGGCCTCTTGATAAGCCCGGTAGAACTCTGCCGGGAAGCCGCCAAAAAGCTCGGTCATCGCCAAATCCGTCTCCCGATCCCCGTAGTAGGTGGCTGGGTCAAAAATCACCGGCGAGCCGTCGGGCAAGGCGCCGTAGTTGCCGCCCCAGAGATCCCCGTGCAGCAGAGACGGGACGGGTCGGTAGTCCAGAAAGAAAGTCTCTAGCTCCGCCATTACCCGCTCGGCTTGCGCCACCCACGCGCCGCGGTAACCCCGCTGACAAGCCAGCTTGACCTGGTAGAGCAGTCGCTGTTCCCGGTAGAAGTCCAGCCAGTTCTGTCGCCAACTGTTGATCTGCGGCGTCGAGCCGATGGTGTTGTTGCGATCCCAGCCGTAGTGGCCGTTGGGGGAGAGCGTGCGGTGCAACTGGGCCAACTGGGATCCCAGCAGACTCCCCGTTTGGGGGCGGGGCGAGGTCAGCTCCAGATATTCCAACACCAGGTAGGCTTGCCCACCGACGGATCCCCAGGCCATCGGCTGCGGCACCCGCACAGCCTTGGCTGCCGCCAAAGTTTGCAGGCCTGCCGCTTCCGCCGCAAACATCTCCAGCGCTCCCTCTCCTCCCCGTGCCACTTTAACAAAGTAGTCCCTAGTTTCCTGGGCAGAAAAAGCTTGGAGCGCACAGGAGAGCCGGTAGGCAGCGTTGATGCTGCCCCCGCCCACAGGACGGTAGTGTAGAGGACGCAAGGGATTCCCTGTGATTTCAGAAAGGTGCTGAGCGACGGCCTGCCAAAAGTTCTGCATCAGTACCCTATTTTCCTTCCGTGGGCGTCGCTGCCTCAGGATCTAAAACAGCTCCTGCCCCGTAGGAGTCGATGTCAACCGCTTGGGATCCCCCCACCGCCAACAGCTCCATCAGGGATCCCAGCCGCCACCAGATCAATCCTGCTGTGCTGAAGACAAGGATCCCGCCCACCAGAGCAGCCAAGCCCAAAGATAGGCCAAACACGTTCAAACAGGCAGCCACAAAGCCGAAGGTAAACACACAGCAGAGAGTATAGGTGAGGATCACCCCCGGCGTGCGGTAGCGAATCTGCCCCTGGCTCTCTCGGTTCTGCTGCCAAAGAGCTACCTGGTACTCCAACTTATCTTTAAAGATGATGCCGAAAATAACCGCGAAGAAGCTGAGCAGGGCAATGGCCGAGTAGATAGGGGGGTTGACAAAGCTACGGGAAAACTCGCCGCCAGCGTAAAGAGACTCCATGAAGCTTACCTGATCCCAGTCCTCCTTAGCTTAACATTTCTTAGCATCTTCTGCTGCGGAGTCAGCATCTAAGAGAAATCGGAGCAGGTCGAGCCGTCTCAGCTACCCCCTCTCAGACAACCACCTGGGGCATCAGTTGCTCAACCAATAGGAGCAGAGTATTGGCCACAGAGGCCGGCTCTTGGGCATTTAGGGTCGTGTGGGGAATCGATTGGTTGTTCAAGATCAGCAAAATGTCTTCTGGATCCCAGGCATTGGGGTGATCGACATGGGTGATCCCAATAACCGAGGGAACATCTGTCCTCGCCTTCATGAAAGCTTGAATAGCCTGAGCGTTGCGAAACTGACCGGGCAGGTGGGCGGGCACCAAAAGGATGTACCCATGGGCGCGCCGGATCAAAATATCCCACATAAAGCTGAAGCGGGCCTGGCCGGGGGTGCCGTAGAGATGCAGCCACATCTCTTCTTCCTCTTCTCCGATCCTCAGGCGGCCAAAGTCCATGCTGACCGTTGTGCTCTGCTTCAGCTCTGCCACCTCATCGGTGGCCTTGCGATCTGTATCGACCACTTCGATCTCACTAATGGTGCGGATAAAAGTGGACTTTCCAGCCCCCACCGGCCCGGTTACGACGATGCGGAGAATGTTGTCCATAGTCAGCCCCTGCCCTAAACCCCTAGCCTAAATCTGCCCCTAGAGCCCTTGCCGAATTAAGAAGCTAAGTTGCTGGCGCCGGTGGCAATAAGACGCTTAAACAACGCCTCGCTCATGCCCGTTTCCTGCTGCACAGCGTTGTAAGCCACCTCCAGATAGGCTTGCTCGATAAAGGAGAGATCGATCATGCAGACCTTGCTCAGGCTCATCCGCAGTTGCTCGGGCTTGCCCTCTTTGACCAGCCGGCGGCTCACCTCCTGCACAACCGTGGCCATGGCCGGCACCACGTGTTGAGGGCCAATGCCAACGCGCACATGAACTAGGCCAATTTTCCAGCGGCGCTCGGCGTACTGGGGGCCCCAGTTGTCCATGCCTGTAAACATTTCCTTAAACCAGTCCGTAAAGGTCTGGCCCAGCCGTTGCCGGTTGTGCTTAGCAATAACAGCTGCCATCTCAGCATCGCGATCCAAATAGCCGTAAAAGGCATCCGACATTTCTGTGGCGATGCTGCTGCCCCAGTCGGCACTTTGCTGCAAAATCTTCCTGTCTTCGTCTGTAAATTCGGTGCGCGAGATCAAGACTTGCAGCAGCTCCAAAGGTTTGATAGTCATAGTTCCCTCAAAATCAAGCGAAAATCAAAACCCAGCTTCCCTGCTTAGCTTGCCTACTTCATCGCTTCTGCAATGCTTGCGGCCACTCGCTTCATTTCCAAAAAGAGCAAGCCTTGCTTAACTTCATGGCTGGCTAGCGTCAGCAAAACGGCGTCAGGTCCGCAACTGGTTAAAACGCCGTACCCTTTTTCTCCCTGCACAAAAATTCTCTCTATGGCTCCGCGGCTCAGCTCTTTCCCAATTCGTTCCCCCAGAGAAAGCATAGCCGCCGACATGGCCGATGCCCTTTCTTCGTCCATGCCTGCCGGCAATGCAGAGGCCAGAGGCAAGCCATCTGGCGTGACCACTGCTGCTCCTTGAACTTCCGGCGTGCTGGAAACGTAATTCTGGAGAATTGCTTGCAAAGAGGATAAATTAGCCATCCTTTCTCTCCCTGCTTTCAAGACTTTTTGTCATTTTTTCTCGTATCTATTTGCTGATACTTCTATCTGCTGTAGAAATAGTACTGCAAAGATCTGCCAGAAGATCTCCTCGCTCAAAAATCTCTCACTTATCCCGAACCCCCCTCAGCAAAGTAGCCAGCCGCGAGACGAGGGAGGGCTTAACCCGGTCGCTTCCCTGTGAGAAAGAGGGTAGTTTGGTGCTCGGCTTTTCCTTCGCAGCTTCCAAGCTTTCTGCCACCGCCGTCAACTTGTCCGAAACCAGCAAAGAGGGAACAATGGCCGTTGGGCCATCACAGGGGCTGATGAGCCCCAGCTTGGCCAGGCGGGCGCAGGCATAGCGCACTTCCAGAAGATCTGCCCCCAACGCCCGGGCCAACTCAGCCAGGTTGCGAGAGGGGGAAACTCCCTCCAAGACTCCCCACTCCAAAGGCGAAAGCCTGTACAAGGGCAGCTCGCTGCTGGTGCGCCAGAAGTAGCTGTCCGGCTGCGGCAGACTTTCTTCAGGACGCTGGTCCAGCTTGAGCTGCTGCAGCGCTTCCAAAACCACGGCACTGGCACCCTTGCTCAGGCCGGTCATCTCGCGATAGGGCAGGCGCACACTAGGCAAGAAGCTGAACTGGCCCGCTTCCAGGGCAAACAAGCTGTAGAGACCTACCTGCAGTTGGTGGCGAAAGAGCTTGGCCAAAGCCACAGGCGAAATTAACCCCTGCCGCTGCAGACACCGCCCCAGCGGCTCTTCCGGGCCACAGAAAGAGGCCAGCTTTTCCACCACCCGCTCGCTAACCAGGCCGGAGCGGGCCAGCAAACCCTCCAAGCGATGTTCCTCTTCGGGGGGCAGAGCTGCAATCACCCGACCTTGGTAAAACCAGATTTTGTAGATGCCGTTTGGGGCCCAGACGGAAAGTTGACCTGTTTTGCTGCCTTTTTCGATGAGCTGCAACAGATCGGGAAGGGAAAATTCTTGGAGGTCTCCAACGATAGCCATGGCAATTCTTTAGCCTCCATTAAGTTGAATATTGGCGCTTTCAGGGATCCTCACGGACACCACCATTCTCATTCCCTGATTCCCTGTCAACAACCGTGTAGCGACGGCAAAGCCATCTTCGCTCAAGTACTCAACCTGGCAGCAATTCTACTGATGAACGATCTTTTTGGAGAGATAAAGTCTAAGCGTTGAGCTGCGTAAGATTTTGGCATCAATTCCTATTACTTTTGTGTTGCTTTGGTCCAGATCTGTTACAGCCATCCAGTTCATCTTTACCTAAATTAACTTCGTAAAGCCGGCGTAGGAGCATGCAATAGAATTTTACTCTACCGGCTTATTTTTCGCGCATGGTTTTGAGGAGAGTAGATAGGCGGCTGACCAAGGAAGGCTTGACCGGCTCCTTCTCTTCCCGAAGGTTGGGGAGAAGCTTAGAAGCCGCCGCAAGCGCAGGCTGGGGTGAAGCGGCCGAGCTGTCGCAGGGGCTGAGCAACCCCAGCTTGGCCAGGCGGGCGCAGGCATAGCGGACTTCTAAGAGATCTGCCTTTAGGGCTTGGGCCAACTCAACCAGGTTGCGAGCGGGCGAAACCTGCTCCAAGATTGCCCACTCCAGGGGCGAGAGTTTGTACAAGGGCAACTCGGTGCTGGTACGCCAGAAGTAGCTGTCCGGCTGGGGCAGATTTTCTTCCGGGCGCTGATCCAACCGAAGCTGCTGCAGCGCTTCCAAAGCCACGGCACTGGCTCCTTTGCTCAGGCCGGTCATCTCGCGGTAGGGCAGGGGCACGTTGGGCAAGAAGCTAAACTGTCCCGCTTCCAGGGCAAAGAGGCTGTAAAGCCCCACCTGCAGTTGATAGCGAAAGAGCTTGGCCAAAGCTGCAGGGGAAATAAACCCCTGCCGCTGCAAGCAAAGGCCCAGAGGCTCCTGCAAGCTGCAGAGGGAGGCCAAATCTGCCACGACTTGCTGGCTGACCAGGTTTAAGCGCACCAGCAAGCGCTCCAACTGATGCTCTTCTTGGGGAGACAAGGCCGCCACCACTCGCCCCTGATACAGCCAAACTCGATAAATGCCATTGGGCCCCCAAATGGAGAGTTGGCCTGTTTTCTTTCCTTTTTCCATCAAATGCAACAGCTCGGCTAGGGAAAATTCCTGAAGATCTCCAAGCATTGCCATGTCTCTGCCCTCTCTCCAACTTTCGGATCTGACTTTTTCAGTATTTTCACGGTTTTTCCCTTGCTACGCAAGGTACAAAACGAGGCAGCTTTGGGCCAGCGCAAGCCTCATTTTTACAATTTTACATTTGGCTTTTCAAAAGTCAAAGCTAATTAATTTCCTTGATTGAACTTAATCGAGATCGCTGCTTCCTAGGCCTGAGCAGGGCAAAAGTTGTGGCAGAAGTCAGTAAAACTTCGGAAATAGAAACAGATAGTAGGCGGAATATTGGTTGTCTTTAACACTTTTTAATTTTGCTCGTCAGGGGATCCACCACTTATAAAAGTTCTCCTGAGAAGGAGTGAATTGAAGATTACACTGAGGGAGCTGAAGGCCATGAGGCCGCCGGCCAGGGCGGGGCTGAGGCCGATGCCGAAGCTGGGCAGGAGCGCACCGGCAGCCACCGGGATCCCGACCCAGTTGTAGGCGAAGGCCCAGAGGAGGTTTTGCTGGATCTTGCGGAAGGTGGCGCGGCTGAGACGGATGGCTTCCACGACGTCCCAGAGGCGGTTGCGCATGAGGATGATATCGGCAGTCTCGAGGGCGGCAGCGGTGGCAGAGTGCAGAGCCATGCCCACGTCAGCTTGGGCCAGGGCGGGGGTGTCGTTGATGCCATCACCCACCATGGCGACTCTTTGACCCTGGGCCTGCAGATCTCGGATAACCTGAGCTTTGTCTGCCGGCTGCACCTCGGCGATGACGCGGATCCCTGGCACCTGCAAGGCCTGGGCCACCTGCTGGGCCACCTCGGTTCGGTCGCCGGTTAGCAGGACTACCTGCAGGCCCATTTGCCGAAGCCGTTGCAGCGTTGCCCGGGCGTCGGGCCGCAAGGGATCCTGGGCCGCCAACAGCCCCACCAGGGATCCCGCCACGGCCACCCCCACCACCGTTTTGCCAGCTTGTAGCAGCGCCTGGGCTTGGGCCTGCGCTTGCGGGGAAATCGGGATCCCTAGGGCGGCCAGCCCCTCTAAGGAGGCCAAGATGACCTCTTGCCCTTCCACCCGCGCCGAGGCCCCCAGGCCTGGCTGAGTGTAAAACTCGTCGGCAGAGAGCAGGGGTAGTCCTCGCTCGCGGAGGGCCCCCAAAATGGCCTGGGCCAGGGGATGGCGGGTGCCGCTTTCCACCGTGGCCGCCAGTTGCAGCAGCCGAGCCGGATCCAGAGAGGGGTCGAGGGCCAGGCAATCTGTTAGGTGCGGATCCCCCTGGGTGAGGGTGCCGGTTTTGTCGAAGACAACCGTTTGCAGGCGGTGGGTTTTCTCCAGGACATCGCCGCCGCGGATGAGCAGCCCCCGCTCCGCGCCCAGGCCGGTGCCCACCAGAATGGCCGTCGGCGTCGCCAATCCGAGGGCACAGGGGCAGGCCACCACCAGCACCGAGATGGCCAGCTTAAGGCTGAGGAGCAGAGGGGTGGGGTGGGGCGGGTGATCCGCCAGGTGCAGAGGGGAGTGAAGGCCGACCCCCCTCAGGAGCTCGCTGCCCCACAAGGGGATCCCAACCCAGTACCAGAAGGCGAAGGTGAGAAGGGCCAGCACCACCACCCCGTAGGTGAAGTAGCCGGCCACCCGGTCGGCCAGGCCCTGGATGGGGGCCTTGCGGGCCTGGGCTTCTTCCACCAAGCGGATGATCTGGGCCAGGGTGGTGTCTTTGCCGGTGCGCGTAGCTTGGCACAGCAGCAGCCCCGATTGGTTGACCGTCCCGGCCACGACCGGATCCCCTGGCTGTTTGAGCACGGGTAGGGATTCCCCGGTGAGCATGCCCTCGTCCACCGTGGCCTGGCCGGCAATTACTTCCCCATCCACCGGGATCTGCTCGCCAGCCCGCACCTGCAGCCAGTCTCCCACCTGCACCTGTTCCACGGGGCACTGCTCTGCCGCCAGCTCGCCTTTGCTCAGGTCTTCGGCTGGGGATCCTGACCGTTGAGAGGGTCGGACTCGCCAAGCAACGCTGGGGCGCAGGCTGAGCAGCGATTGCAAACTGCTGGCCGCCCGCAGACGGCTCTGCTGTTCCAGGGCCCGCCCCAGCAGGATGAAGCTGAGCAGCATCACCGGCTCTTCAAAGAAGCACTCCCAGCCCACCTGCGGGGCCAGCAACCCCACCAGACTGGCCAGGTAGGCGGATCCGGATCCCAGGGTGACTAGCGTGTTCATGTTGGGGGCCAGCCGCCGCGCCGCCCGCCAGCCGTCCAGGACAAGGCCGCGGGCCGGGCCGACAAAGGTCAGCGTCGCCAACCCCCAGTGCAGCCAGACGTCGTTGAGGACGGGCAGGCCCAGGCGGGCAAAAAGATCCAGGTGTCCAGCGGCAGAAATGAGCAGCAAAAAAACGGCGGTGAGGGCCTGGCGAAGGTGGTCTTGGGCTTGCCGCCGTTGCCGCGCGAGGGGATCCGCAGGCGCGTCCAGGGCATTGTCCCATCCGTCGGGGGAAGGAGCCTGAGCTTGGGGAAAATCGCCCCTGCCGGCGGCGCAAGAGCTGGGAAACCCTGCATCCGTCAAGATCCGGGCCAAATGCTCGGGATCAGGCTGGATCCCAGGGGCAAGTTCCACAAGAGCTGATTCGGTAACCAGGTTAACGCTGGCTTTGACCACCCCCGGCTGATTCAGCAGGGTCTGCTCGACGACCCGAACACAGCCGGCGCAGCTCATGCCCCCAACATGGAGCAGCAGGGATCCGTTCCCAGCCAATTCTGAGGGCCTATCCTCCACAGCGGGCTTGGCTGGCTGGGTTTCTTCCCCAGGGTGCGGCGCCTCTGCAGGGGCCATCACAGGGACTCCCTCGACCTCGCTTTTTGGCGCCATCGGCAAAATCAGGAATGAGGGGTACTCTCCCCATCCTAACGCTGGGATCCCCGCCACTACCCCCTTTGAACTCGCCGCTCAAACTCCTCGCGGGTGGCATCCACCAGTTGCACTGCCTCTGGATAGAGATTGGGGTGGTTTTGCTTTAGCCAACTCAGCAGCCGCGCCAACTGGGCGGCGCAGAGATCCAGATCGGCCTGAAAAATCACTGCCGCCGCCATGTGCTGGGCGTATTCAGGG
The DNA here is from genome assembly GCF_054060575.1 of Thermostichus sp. MS-CIW-15. Classification (NCBI taxonomy): domain Bacteria; kingdom Bacillati; phylum Cyanobacteriota; class Cyanophyceae; order Thermostichales; family Thermostichaceae; genus Thermostichus; species Thermostichus sp. MS-CIW-15. Next base: position 24,074 of record NZ_JBSSDI010000008.1, read on the forward strand.
GGATGGCCCTGCTGCGTCAGCTCCGCCGTCAAGGCGGCCAGGGCCTGCTGGCGAACAGAGGGGGCGGAGCCTTCAGAAGTGGACATGGGCAGGATCCCTTAGTTGGAAGAGTAGCGGCGCAGGGCCAGGGTCACGTTATGCCCCCCAAACCCGAAGGCATTGACCAGGGCCACGTCAACGGCCATCTGCCGTGCCCTGTGGGGGACAAAGTCCAGCCCCTCGCACTCGGGGTCGAGGTTGTCCAGGTTGAGGGTAGGGGGAACCCAGCCGTGGTGGATGGCCAGGGCCGTCGCCACGGTGGCAACGCCGCCTGCTCCCCCCAACAAATGGCCCGTCATGGACTTGGTGGCGCTGATGGCCAGGCGAGGGGCGTGCTCCCCGAAAACCGCCCTGATGGCTTGCACCTCGGCAACATCCCCCACAGGCGTGCCGGTGGCATGGGCATTGATGTGCTGCACCTGGTCAGGCTGGATCCCGGCATCTTTAAGGGCTAGCCGCATCGCGCGGGCAGCACCTTCGCCCGCGGGGGCGGGATTGGTGATGTGGTGGGCGTCGCAGGTGAGGCCGTAGCCGACGATCTCGGCATAGATCTTGGCGCCGCGAGATCGGGCGTGTTCCAACTCCTCCAGCAGCAGGATCCCCGCCCCTTCCCCCATGACAAAGCCATCCCGATCCCGGTCAAAGGGCCGACAGGCCTGTTCGGGGGCGTCGTTGCGGGTGGAAAGAGCCTTCATGGCGCTGAACCCCGCCACCGAGAGGGGAGTCACTGCCGCTTCTGTGCCCCCCGTAATGGCCACCTGCACTTCCCCCCGCTGGATGAGCCGGAAGGCATCGCCGATGGCGTTGGAGCCAGAAGCACAGGCCGTCACCGTACAGGAGTTAGGCCCCTTGGCGCCAAAGCGAATGGCCACGTGGCCTGCTGCCATGTTGGCGATCATCATCGGCACCATGAAGGGGCTACAGCGATCCGGCCCCTTTTGCAGGTAGATGGTCTGCTGCTCTTCCAAAACCCGGATGCCGCCGATGCCGGTGCCCAAGATCACCCCCACCTGCTCAGCGTTGAGATCGGTAATGCGAAATTGGGCATCCTCCAGCGCCTGTTGGGTGGCGGCCAGGGCCAGATGGACAAAGCGATCGGTGCGCTTGACGTCCTTGCGATCCAGGTAGTCGAGGGGATCAAACCCCTTCACCTCCCCGGCAATGCGGCACTCGTGGCGAGAGGCATCGAAGTGGGTAATTGGCCCAATACCAGAGCGGCCTGCCAGCAAGCTCTGCCAGAACTCGCCAGGAGAATTGCCAAGGGGGGTTATCGCCCCTAGCCCCGTGATGACAACACGGCGATGGAAGTTGGATCGGATGGACATAGGAGCGGCGGCAGGATCCACGACAACCATGAGCAGTTTCGACCCGGTACCCTCCGGTTAGAAGGAAGGCAAGCCGGCAGAATTGCCCTCTCCCAGGCTAGGCAGCTTTCTTAGAGAGGATGTAGTTGACGGCATCCTGCACAGTGGCAATGCCCTCCGCATCTTCATCGGGGATTTCCAGATCGAACTCCTCCTCGAAGGCCATGACCAGCTCCACCGTATCGAGGCTGTCGGCTCCTAGGTCGTTCTGGAAATTAGCTTCCAGGGTTACTTTGTCGTCCTCTACGCCTAGTTGATCGGACACGATCTTGCGAACACGGCTGTAAACTTCATCTGCGCTCATGCTTGGAACCCTAGATATCGATCGACTGAGAGTGTCTTGGCTAAGCCAACCGGCAGCTATCGAAGTATCCCCTATTGTATCGGACAACGGATCCCCTCTTGTGAAGAGGCTTGCTTTTGTCGCTGCAGAGGGGTGGAGAATTGAGCTGTGGCCCTTTTCGATTGTCGCAAAGAGAAGCTAGGATAGCCTACTGCACCTTTTGATTTGGATTCCCAAGGAGAACTGGCTTCCATGCCCCGCGCCTATGAGACAATGCTGATCGTGCGCCCCGACCTCTCGGACGAACCCTTGCAACAACTCCTCACCGAGCAGGAATCGCTCCTACGAGAAAACGGGGCAACTGGCCTGGAAATTACCAACAGAGGCAAGCGCCGCTTTGCCGGGTTTGAGATGAAGAAGTTCAAGGAAGGCCTCTACATCCAGTTCAACTACGAGGCCGAGCCAAGGACAGTGGCCACCTGGGAGAAAAATCTGCGCATCAACGAGAGCATCCTGCGCTACATGACTCTGCGCGTGAACTAGGTTGACGGGATCCGGGTCTGGAGGCATGGTAAAGGTAGTTGAGCTGCCTTCTTTTAACGCCCCAATAGACTTTACAGTGGCTCTGTCATGAACTCGATTGTCTTGATGGGGGAAGTGGCCAGCGAGCCGGAGCTGCGCTACACTCCCGACAACCTGGCCGTTACCTCACTGGTGCTGCGCTTTCCCAGCTTGCGCCCGGAGGAGCCACCGTACCAAGTGCGGGTTGCCTTTTTTGGAGAGCTGGCCCAGCGGGTGGTGGACACCTGCCGCGTGGGGGATCAGATCACGGTGGAGGGCCAACTGCACATGAATGTGGTGGAGCGGGATGGGCGTAAGGAAAAGTTGGCCGAGATCACCGCGCGTCGCGTCCACCAACTGGGATCGGCGCGGGTTCTCTCTCTGACGGGGATGGGTGAGTCTGCAACTGTGGACTCCTCTGAAGGAGGGGGGGCTTCCCCAGCGGAGCCGGACGATATTCCGTTCTAGCGGTGCAAGTTTTGCTGGGATCCCCTATGTTGCCAAGACTGGGCGCCGGTGAGCCCTTGGCATCTCTGCAAGTGATCGGCCACTCGGTGCAGGGGCGTCCCATTTACCTTTGGCAGCTCACCCAGGGGATCCGCCCCTTGCTGCTGGTCGGCGGCGTACATGGCGATGAGGTGGAAGGCTATGCCCTGATCGAGCGCTACGTGGCTTCTGGGAAATGGAGATCCTTGGAGGGCAGGGCTGCGCTTTGGGCGATCCCATGCCTGAACCCGGATGGCTGTGCCCTAGGGCAACGGCTCAACGCCAACGGCGTGGATCTCAACCGCAATCTGCCCACGCAAGATTGGATCGCGGCTTCTTTGGAAGCTCGCTATCCGCCGGGAGCGGCCCCAGGCTCCGAGCCGGAGACACAAGCGTTGTTGGCGAGTTTGGCCCAGATTCGACCCCGATTTGTCCTTTCTACCCACTCCTGCCAGAACGATCCCTACGTGAACTACAATGGCCCTGCCCTTGAGCTGGCTCAGGTGATGGCTGCTCGCAACGGCCTGCCGGTAACCGACGACATCGGCTATCCCACCCCTGGCTCTTTGGGCACCTGGGCGGGGCAGGAACCGCGGATCCCCACCCTGACGCTGGAACTGCTGCGCAGGCGGTGTTAGAGTGGACAGCCCAGGAGGATGAGTTCTGACCTGTGTCAAGATCTCTGAACTTTCATTGCCAATCCGACAGGTCATCCGAGATGCCCGCGGTTTTCTCGCCCAGTTCTTTTACAACACAGATAGATGAGGGCAAAGAAAAAAGGAACTTGGAGTCGAAACCGAAGTCAAGCCTTGTCTTTTGCCCATCTGTTAGCCATTTGGAGGAAGTCGGTATGTTCAGCAGGATTTTGGTGGCGGTGGATCGGTCGGAGCTGAGCCAGGGAGTGTTTCAAAAGGCCGTCCAACTGGCCAAGGCCATGCAGGCCGAGATGATGATCCTCCATGTTTTGTCCCAGGAAGAGCCCGGTGCCCCAGAGCCGCCCATGATCTTGGGGGTGGATTACAGCTCCACCATCAGCGCTGAGCTGTGGCAGTCTTATCGGGAGCAGTGTGCCATCTTCGAGCAAAACCAGATGGACTACCTGCGCTCGCTGGTGGAGAAAGCCGCTGAGCAGGGAGTTCGCGCCGAGTACCGCCTCAACTACGGCAACCCCGGTCGGGTCATCTGCGACTTGGCCCGCTCTTGGAAGGCGGACTTGATTGTGGTGGGCCGCCGCGGCCACTCCGGCCTGAGCGAGCTATTTTTGGGCAGCGTCAGCAACTACGTGCTCCACCGGGCCCCCTGCTCGGTGTTGACGATCCAGGGCGAGGCTCTGAAAAAAGCAGCCTCAGCCAAAGAAGAGACAACCACCGCCTCTGCCAGCTAAGAAAAGCCCGCCGGCCACCGCTAGGAGCCTGAGGAAGACCCTCCCCGTTGGTCCCTTGTCTCCTCCGCTTTGCCCTCCAGCAAGCGGTTCACTTCGGTTTCCACGCTGTTGAAGGTGCTGAGGTCGATGACGGCAATATCCGGCTGATAGCTGCTTTGTACATAGGCACGCAGGCCGGCAAACGTCAAGCTCAACCTCAAGGGATCCCGACCGTCCTCGCCCTTGGCCTCAAAGGTCAGCTTCAGATCTGGCTCGGCCAAGGCTTTTTGGGCGTCTGGATCCGTCTCCGGCAGGAACTCCTTGGCGCGGGCGGCATTGAGGCTGGAGAAGAGGGAGCTGAGGTTGACCGGCTGGCCCGGTTGCTCCGGATTTTCCCAGCGCAGATCCAGGGATCCCTTCTCCTGGGGCAGAGGATTGAGGGTAACCCGCTCCCCTTGGGATTCCAGGGTAACTGGGCCCACCTGGTTGGGGTTGAGGCGGGCGATGCGGTGATCCCGCAGCTCCTCGAAGTCGGAGCGGAGAATGTCGGCGGTGCTGGTGAGGAGGGTGGCCACCGCCGGGTGCTCGGAGGTGATGACGTACACCTGGCCCTCTTTTTCCGCTCCCAAGGCCACAGTCAGGGTCTTGCCATCCTTGAGCTCAACGGTTAGCTGGGCAGAAGGCTTCTCCAGACCATAAGGAGCCAGCTCCGCTTTGGTTTCAGCCGGAAACTCCACCGCTTGCAGGCGAGACAACGTATTGAGCAGACGGTCGACGTTCAGGTCATCGGCAGGCAGCTCGCGGGGCTCGACGATCTGCCACGTATTTTCTTGTCGCTCCAAGCGAACGACCTCTGGCTCTGCCTCGGCCAACTGCACCTGCAGAGACTTCACCGCCGCTGTGTCAAAGCGCAGCAGAGTTTTGTCCCGCAAAGCCAGCAGAGAAGGCAAGAGGGATCCCTTCTGGGTGCTGGCCAAGAGCACCACCTCTCCCCCTTCTGGCCTGGCGTAGAAGCCGGAGCCGTCGAAGTTGTCGTTGCCAATGTCCAGGCGGTAGGGATCCCCCTCTTGGGGGAAGAGGGCGATCTGGTGGCGCGGCTTATCTAGGCCGAAGGCCGCCAAATCCTCAGCCCCTTCCAGCGTGATTTGAGGCGTGAGGCGGGAGAAGCTGTTGAGCAACTGCTCCACCGGGAAGTCCAGCGCCGCCGACTGGATGGGACGGATAATGCGCCAACGGGATCCCTCTTCTGCCTCAGGAGTGCGCTCCAAAAGGATTTCCTCCGGTTCCCCCTCTTGCTGCTGGCGAATCTCGATGTGGGCAATGGTGTCGGGGGCAAAGTGGAAAAGCCGCGCCCGCTCCGCTTGCTGCTGCTGGCGCAGTTGCTGGAAGTTGTCAAAGAGGAAATACCCCAGCAGAGCAGCCACTGCCAAGCCCAAGAGAATCCAGGTGCTGCGCTTGAACATGCTCGTCCTCCTTGGCCCTATCGTCTTTGCCACCAGAGCACGGCCCCCGATCCCAACGCCACCAGCGGCAGGAGCACCGTCGATCCCAGCACCAGCCAGCGGAAGTTCTGGCCGGTCACGGCAAGACGGCGGTCGGTGATGGATTTGGGGCGAATGGAGATCTGTTCGGTTCGCTCAGTGAGCCAGTTGAGGGTGTTGAGGAAGAGATCGCGGTTCCCCTGCTGCCTCAGGTTGCCGTCGAGGGCGAAGTTGACGTTGCCGATCACCACCAGCCGAGCCTCGGTCGGCCCCTCCTGGGATTCTGAGGTCTTCTGATCGCCTTTCACCTGGCGGGTCAGGGCTACGCCCAGGGTCAGGGGGCCGGGCTTGTCTTGATCCGGGTCAAATTGCAGCGGGCCGGCCTCTAGGTTGGGGCTGGTCTCTCCCCAGCTCTGCGGGCTGGTGCGCAGCAGAGGCGTGGCCTGGATCCCTTCGCGGACCTCAGTGTCTACAGAACGGGCCAGGGGGAAGAGGGTCATCAGCCGCTGTTCTGCCAGGGGAGCGGTGATGGGGTGATCCCCGTAGGTGGTAACCAGGGCCACCGCCGGCCCCGTGCCCAAAAGCTGGCTGACGCTGCTCACCTCAATGATGAAGTCATCCCCCAAAACCACGCCCCACTCCTCCAGCAAGGGATCCAGGCCGGCATCCACCCGTGGCCCAATCAAGAGCAGCAGCCGCCCCCCTTTGGCCAGGTAGTCCTGCAGCTTCTCCACCTCGCCGGGGAAGAGAGCCCGCTGCGGCCCTGCCAAGACCAACACATCCGCCTCCTCTGGGATCTGCGACTGCACCAGGTTCAGCGGCTCCACCCGGTAGCCCTCCTGGCCGAGGGCTGCCACCGCCTGGGCCAGGGTTGGGGTGCCCTCGCGAGCTTCCAGGCTCACCTCCCCATGCCCCTGTACAAAATAGGCCACCACTTCGCCGCGGTTAACCACCTTGGCCAGCACAGGGGTGAGCTTACTCTCCAGCTCAGGGGCGGGCGGCTGGGGCAGTTGTTGGCGGTTATTGCCCGATTCGACCACCAGAGTGTTATTTTGGGTAACCTGCAGCCGCTGGACAGTGAGGGGATCGCGGTTGGGATCCACAAACTCAAACTGGAAGCGCTCGGGGTTGAGGCGGCGGTAGCGCTCCAGCTGTTCCCGCAGGTTGGGATCGGGGGCGGTGGTGACCACCCAGACTTTCATTGGCTGGGCCAGCCCTTGCACCAATTGCCGCGTCTGGGGGGAGAGGGTAAACAGCCCCTCTTCCGTGAGATCCAGGCGCAGGTCGTAGCGCACCGCCACGACGTTGAGCAACACCAAGATCACGGCCATCGCCGCCGCCGCCACCAGGATGTTGGCGTTGGTCTGGGTGGAGCGCAGGCCCAGGAACAGGCTCACTTCCTTCCGGTGGGTGAGGCCCCAAACCACCACCAGGGCCAAGCCCGTGGCCATCAGGCTCAGGGGCACCGCCGTCCAGCCGGTGAGGGCAGCTCCCACCAGCAGGCCGATGGCCACGACGCCAAGGCCGACGATCCCCGTCCAATCTGCCAATGCCTGCCAAGCTTTCATCACCGCACTCCTCCCAACGCAACCCTAGCTCTGCTGCCAGCGCAGGCTTTCCACCGATTGCACCGTGGCAAACAGCCCCAGCACGATGATGCTGAGGAAAAGGACAACACTGCTGCTGCTGAGGATCCCTTGCACCCAGTTGCTGTACTGCTGCAGCAGCGAGACATGCCTCAGAGTGGCGGCAATCCAGTTGCTCTCCTGGCCGGCTGCCGCGTCGATGACCCAGAGCAGCAGGATCAGCCCAAAGGTAGCCACCGCCGCAATAAGGGTGCTGTCGGTCAGGGAAGAGATGAACAACCCCAGGGCCATGACGCTGCCGGCCAGCAGAGCAAGCCCCACATAGCCCATCAGGGTCAGGCGGTAGTCCACTGCTGGGTTGGCGCTACTCAGCACCAGCACGTGGTAGACCAGCGGCGGCAGCAGCAGCGTGATGAAAAACACCCAGACCGCCAGCCACTTGCCCAGGGCCACCTCTAGGTTGGTGATGGGGGAAGTGGCCAGCAGCTCCATGGTGCCCCGCCGCCGCTCCTCAGCGTAGGAGCTCATGGTAAAGATGGGCAATAAAAATAAGGAAAGCGTGCCCAGCAGATTGAGAAACTGCTGCGACAGGATGGTGGCGGCATCAAAAGGGTTCTCTTGGCCAAACTGGGCAAAGAGATCCACCTGCTGCGAGAAGTTGATCACCCGCACCAAGATGTTGACGAAGAAAAAGCCCGCCAGTCCCCAGAACACCGCCGCCACCACGTAGGCAATGGGGGAGGTGAAGTAGCCGCGCAGCTCTTTGCGAAAAATGGCAACCACGCCGTTCATGCCGCTTCCTCCAACGCGCCTTCGGATCCCTCTTGGGTAGTGAGCTGCAGGAAAATCTCCTCCAAAGAAGCCTGGGGACGGCCGATCTCGTAGAGGTCGATCCCCGCCTGTACCAGGGCCCTGGCCACCTCCGGGATCCAGCCTTCTGCAGAAACATGGCTCTTCAGGTGTACCTGCCAGCGAGGGGGATCGGATCCCAGGGCCTGCAAGCTCACCACCTCCACCTGGGGCAGGTTCTGCAGGGCCGCTCGGATGGCCGTTTCCTCAGGAGCGCCCACCACCAGCTTCGCCTGCTGCCGATCCTGAAGCTGGGCCGTCAGCTCGGCGGGCGTGCCAATGGCCGCCACCTGGCCGCGGTTGATGATCACCACCCGGTCGCAGGTCATGCTCACCTCCGGCAGGATGTGGGTGGAGAGGATGATGGTGTGCTCTCCTGCCAGGCTCTTGATGAGGTTGCGCACCTCGATAATTTGCTTGGGATCCAGACCAATCGTGGGCTCGTCCAGGATGATCACCGGCGGGTCGTGCACCAGGGCCTGGGCCAGGCCCACCCGCTGCTTGTACCCCTTGGAGAGCTTGCGGATCAAGGTGTGGCGCTTGTCTTCCAGGCTGCAGCGGCGGATCACCTCGTCCACCCGTCGCGGCCGATCCCCGGCGCTGACCCGTTTGATCTGGGCGACAAAGTCCAGGTAGCTCTCCACCGTCATGTCCGGGTAGAGGGGCGGGTTTTCTGGCAGGTAGCCGATGCGCTGCCGCACCGCCATAGGGTTTTCATGCACATCGAACCCGGCCACCCGCGCCGTCCCCTCGCTGGCAGGCAAATAGCCAGCCAAAATGCGCATAGAAGTGGTTTTGCCGGCGCCGTTGGGCCCCAGAAACCCCATGATCTCGCCGGCGTTGACCTGGAAAGAGATGTCGCGGATGGCCGTAAAGCTGCCGTAGGTTTTGCTCAGATGTTCCACTTCGATGGCAGCCTTGGTTGCAGGAGCAGTGGATAAACCTGTCATCGGCGGCTCCTAACCTAGAGGGTCAGCGGGAGTTGGCCAACAGCCCAAGTCCGGAGATGGGAAAGCGCGCAGCCCTTCTCTTGTGAAATAGGCGGAGGTTGAGAGCAACAGAGGCAGCAGCGCCGAGGCCATCAGCAAACTTAGCACAGCAGCGGCAGGGATCCGCAAACACAGCCAGCTCCTTCCCCCCTTTGGTGGGGACTCAAGGTACCAAGGATCCCCACTCCTCCAGCCCCAAGACCCGGCTCTCCCCTGGGCGGGCCGGCACCACCTCGCCAATGGGAAAGGCTTCGGGGAGCAGGGATCTCAGCCGATTTTCCGCCTCAGGAGGGATCACCAGCACATAGCCTACCCCCAGGTTGAAGGTGTTGAACATCTCCAAGGTCTCCACTTGGCCTTGCTCCTGCAGCCAGAGAAACTCCGGTGGGATGGGCCAACTGTGGGGCTCTAGCCGCGCCGCCTGCTCCGGAGCCAAACAGCGGGGCAAGTTTTCTGGGATGCCGCCGCCGGTGATGTGGGCCATGCCGTGGAGGGGGATCCCTGCTGCCTGCAGCCGCTGCACTGCCTGGACATAGATGCGGGTGGGAGTGAGAAAGACCTCCGCCAAAGGCCGATCCCAGCCAGGGGGTTGGTGATCCCAAGGCCAGCCCCGCTCGGCCACAATGCGCCGCACCAGGCTAAAGCCGTTGCTGTGCAACCCGCTGCTGGGCAAGGCCCACAACCGATCCCCAAGCTGCACCCGCGAGCTGTCGAGAACGTCTGCCCTCTCGACGATCCCGACGCAAAAACCCGCCAGGTCGTACTTGCCGGGCGGGTAAAACCCCGGCATCTCTGCCGTCTCCCCCCCCAGGAGTTGGCAGCCGGCCTCCTGGCAGCCCTCCAAGATGCCGTCGATCACCTGCCAAAGCGCTTCCGGCTCCAGCTTGCCGGTGGCAATGTAGTCCAGGAAAAACAGCGGCCTGGCCCCCACCGTCAGCACATCGTTGACACACATGGCCACCAGGTCGATGCCCACGCCGCGGTGCTGCCCCCACTGCTGGGCGATCTCCAGCTTGGTGCCCACTCCATCAGTGCCGGCAACCAGAACCGGGGCCCGGTAGCCCGCCGGTAGCTCCAACAAGCCGGCAAAGCCGCCAATGCCGCCCAAGGTTCCTGAAGAACCTGAAGACTGAGCTTGAGAGCCTTCAACGCGCTCCCGGATCCCCTTGACAAAAGCGCGTCCGAGTTCAATGTCAACCCCTGCTGAGCGGTAGTCCAAGATGCCGAAAATCCTTATGCTGACGGGACTTGGGCTTTTGCCCTTGGCCGGGCAAGCTTGTCAACTTCGAAACCTATGGTACATTAACTTCTGTTTTACTGTCGCATTGGACGTTGTACAGGAGTTTCGAGAGGAGCGCGGCCTCATGCGAAATTGGAAGCGGCTTGGACAGGGACTGGCTCCCGCCCGCCAAGTGGGCTTGGTCGGCTGTCTCTGTGTTACGGCCTTCAGCTTGCCGGCAGGTATGTTGGGCAGCCCAACCTCGCGGGCGCAAGCCTCAACTCGCAGCGGCTCCCCTAGTGCCAGAGCAACCCAGCTATCCCCCAAAACCCACTCCCTCTCCCCGGCAACTGACCTTGTCTCTCCCCCCCAACCCAACGCTCCCCCGCCAGCCAAACTCGGCACCTTGAACCCCCAACACTCGCAGTCTCTTTCCCTGGCTCGCCGGGCAATCCCTTCTCGGCCAATGGAAGAGCCCATCCTCAAGATCGGCGAACAGCAGCAGTCGTCCAGCCAGCCTGTCTCCACCCTCTACGACTACCAGATGGACGGGCGGCAGGTGGTCACCGTCTACGTTCGGGATCTCCCCGTTGTCAGCTTTGTCGAGCAGCCCGGGTTGGAGTCGCCGCTGCTGCGGGCCAGCTCCCTCGTGGCCCGGCTCAACCAAATGGCCCAGGGATCCCTGAAGGACACGACCATTACTCTGGCTTGGGCAGAGCCCCAATCCGGGGATCCCCTCTACGCGGTTCGGGTAAACGACGAGGAATTGCTGCGCATCGACGAAGGAGTGCTGCTGCTGGATAACCAACGCCCGGTGGATACAGCGGTTTTGGCTGCCAATCGTCTGCGCCGTCTGCTGCTGGATGCCCCTCCTCTTGCCCCTTCGGCCCTGCCCCAGCCGGCCACCCTGACTGCCGCCAAAGCCACCGCTGCCCGCCGATCAGAAACTCAGGCCCAGGCGCAACCGGACTCTGTCCGAGTGGTCGGGCCTGTGCAAGAAGGGATCGCCTCCTGGTATGACCTGCACCCCACCCGCCACGAGATGACAGCTGCCCATCCCACCCTCCCCTTCGGCACCGAGGTGCGGGTAACCAACCTGGACAACGGGCGCCAGGCTGTCGTGCGCATCAACGATCGCGGCCCCTTCATCCCCGGTCGGATCATCGACCTTTCCCTGCGGGCGGCGGAGGCCCTGGGGATGGTGCGCTCGGGGCTGGCGCCGGTGCGCCTGGAAGTCGTGCAGCGCTAGCTAAGGCACGGGCGAAAAGCGCTTGGAATCGGGCGAGTAGTGCCAAGCAATGCCGTCCGGATCCCGGCTGCGGCTCCACTCGGGAAACCCACTCTTGAACTTCCAGTAGGTGATGGCGGAGACCACCACCCCCAGCCGCTCTGCCAACTGAGTTTGGTTGAGGGGGCGCAGCGTCGCCCGCGGCACTGTAATCGCCTCTTCGGCAGCGGCAGGGCTGGGCGGCGGGGCAGGACAGGCCGCCGCTGCGGGGGGCTCGGAGAGGGTAGCCGTAGCTGTGGCTGGCGGCTTCTCCCCTTCTAGCAGGCGACTCCGGCTGGGCTCCTGGGCCCGCAACAAGCTAAACTGGCTCAGCAGGCCGACATTTTCCAGGTTTAGCAAATCTTCCAGGTTAGAAGTCTGATGAATCAGTTCCAGCTCGCGGTGAAACTCTTCCTCCAGCACCCGTAGGTAGTGCTGCCGCTTCTGCTCCGACTCTGCCTCCTTGAGCAATCCTAGGGCGAACTTGAGGTTCGAGAGGGGCTCACTCAGATCTTGCAAGAACTTCTTGAACAAAGTGCCCTTGACCTCTGCAAACTGCTGCAACTGCTGCAGCTTCTGTCGCAGCTCCTCCAGCCTTTTCTCCTCCAGCCTGCGGCTTTCTAGGCTCTGCCGGTGGTTGTGCAAGGCAATTTCGATGGCGGTGTAGAGCTCCCGCTCTTTGAAAGGTTTGATGATGTAGCCAAAAGGCTGTGTCTCCTTAACGCGAGAGAGAGTGTCCTCATCAGCGTAGGCCGTCAGGTGCACCACCGGAATGTTGAAGCGCTCGGCGATCCGCTTGGCGGCTTCAATACCGTCGAGATCCCCTTTCAAAACGATGTCCATCAAGACCAAGTCCACCGACATTTCCTCCAGCCATCGGATCGCTTCTTCGCCAGAGGACGCGATGGCCGGCACCGCATAGCCAAATTTTTTCAGGACGTTGGCGATATCCTTGGCGATGATCTTCTCGTCTTCGACAACCAGAATGCTGCCTTTGGCAAGCATGGGAACTTTCTTCAAGGCTGGCTCCTCGGAAAGGTAATGATGAAAGTGGTACCCGACTTGTTTCTCAATTCTATCTTGCCCTGGAGCTGATCGGTGAGAGTTGCAACCAGTTGTAAACCCAAAGATTGAGTTTCCTTGAAATCGAAGTTGCTGGGCAGGCCAATGCCGTTGTCAGAGACGCGCAACTGAGTATAAGTACGGGTTTGCTTAAAGTGGACGTCGATCTGGCCGCTGCGGCCTTTGGGAAAGGCGTATTTGAGGCTGTTGGTGACCAGCTCGTTGATGATCAGGCCACACAAAACTGCCTCATCGAGGTTGAGGCGGATCCCTTCGGCGCGGATGCTGGCGCGAATGATCTCGGGGTTCACGCCGTAGGAGTGGAAAAGATTAGAAATTAAATTGTGGAGGTACTGCCTCAAATCCACAGCAGCCAGGTTGTTGGACTGGTACAGGCCCTCGTGGATCAAAGACATCGCCTGAATGCGGCTGCCGGCGTCCTTAAAAACGCGGGCATACTTGTGGCTTTTGATTTGATCCGCCTGGAGCCGCAGCAGGCTGGAGATGATTTGCAGGTTATTTTTGACGCGGTGGTGGATCTCCCGCAGCAGAATCTCTTTTTCCTGCAGGGCCGCCTGAATCTGCAGCTCCGCCCGTTTTTCTTCGGTAATGTCTTCAGAGATGCCGATGATGAAGAGGTTTTTGCCTTCGGGATCCCGCACTGCTGAGACTGCCAGGCGACACCAAACCACCTTGCCGCTGCGGTGGATATAGCGTTTTTCCAGGTGGTAGCGATCCCGTTGGCCGTTCAAAACTTCCTGGAAGAGTCGCCAATCTTCCTCGAGGTCGTCCGGGTGGGTGAGGTCGCAGAAGCTCTTGTTGACCAATTCGGCGCCGCTGTAGCCAAGGATCTCTTCCAGGGCGGGGTTCACCTTGAGGTAACGGCCCTGCCTATCGACGATGGAAATGCCCAGGGCCGACTGCTCAAAGATGCCCCGCAAACTCAGCTCGCTTTGGCGAAGGGCTGCCTCGGCTTGCTTGCGCTCGGTAATGTCCAAAATTTGGCTGAGAAAGTAGCTGGGATCCCCTTGGGCGGTGCGCACCAGGGTGATGCGGAGAAGGGCATAGACAATTTGCCCGTTCTTGTGAATGTAGCGTTGCTCCTGTTCGCAGTGGTGCACCTCGCCGGCCAGCAGGCGGTTGGTGCTCTCCAAGGTGACGGCGATGTCGTCGGGATGGGTGATGTCGAGGACAGTTTTCCCCTCGAGATCTTCTAGGGTGTAGCCCAGGGTTTCGGTAAAGGCGGCGTTGATTTGAAAATAGGTGCCATCCAGGTGGGTCATGGCCTTGGCGATGGGGGACCACTCAAAGGATTGGCGGAAGCGTTCTTCGCTTTCTTTGAGGGCCACTTCTGCCTCGACGCGGGCGCTGATGTCGATCACCTGGTTGAGAAACTGGGTGGGCTGGCCGGCTCCATCGGTAAGCAGGGCGGCCTGGAACAGCACATGGACAACTTGGCCGGAACGGTGGATGTAGCGAATCTGCCGCTGGCTGATGGAGACTTTGCGTGTCAAGAGAGCCTCGTTAGCCGCCAGCAGTTGGTTGACATCGTCGGGGTGGAGGATGTCCAGTTGTTGCCGACGCTGCAACTCTTCGGGGGTGTAGCCGACGATCTGGGCAAAGGCCTCGTTGACCTGGATAAATCGCCCCTGCAGATCCACCAGAGCAATGCCGTTGGGAGCCAGCTCAAAGATCTGCCGGAAATGATTGGCGCTCTGTTGCCAGGCTTGCTCTATACGACGACGTTCGGCTTCCAGTTGCTTGGACTCGGTGATGTCTTCGGCGATCCCTGCCACCCGGTAGACCTTGCCCTCTTTGTCGAGGATGGGAAAGGTGCGTTCTCGCAGCCAGAGGAGGCGGCCATCGGGGCGGCAGAGGCGAAAAACCACATCGGTGGGTTGGCCCTGAAGTTGGGCTTGAAAAATGGCGGGGAACAGCCAGCGATCGTCAGGGTGAATGCGGCGCATCCAGGCCTGGGGATTGGCGTAGGCCTCTGCAGGGGAAAGGCCCCAAATGGCTTCACAGGCGGGGCTGACGTAAATCAGCTCTTTGCCGCAGAGCGTTGAAATCCAAAACAGTTGCTGGCTGTTCTCAGCCAGTTGCAAAAAACGATGTTCGCTCTCTCTGCGGGCTTCTTCCAGTTGCTGTTGCCGTTCTTTAAGCTGGCGGGAGGCTGTAATATCGGTAACAAACCCTTCAAAATAGAGGGGCTCCCCCTGCTCGTTGTACAGGGCGCGGGCGTTTAAAGAAATCCAGATTTTTTTGCCGTCCTTGCGGCAGACCTGCTGCTCCGCGTGCACGACCTGGCCTTCCTTCAGCATGCGCTGTACGAACTCAGATCGCTGCTCTGGATCGCCGTAGATCTGAGTGCCGATATCGGAGACGTGGCGCATCAAATCTTCCGGGGATTCGTAGCCGAAAATATGGGCCAGAGCCGGGTTGGCCACCAGATATTTCCCTTCTGGAGTGGTTTGAAAAATCCCTTCGACGGCGTTCTCGAAGATCGGCTGGTAGCGGGCGGCGGTGCTGCGGCTGTGCTGCAGTTGCGTCTGGAGCTGCTCGAGGGCTTGTCGCTGCTCCTGGGCCTGGAGCAGGATGTGTCGCAGGCTAAGGGCGATGAGGTCGATCTGTCCCCGTTCGGGGAGGCTCAGTTGGCGGGGGCGCTCCCCCAGCAGGTAAAGTGTTGCCAGCCGCCTCCCTCCCTCATCCAGCAGGGGAAAGGCTTCCTGAAAGGGCCAAGATCCGCCGATGGGGTTGGGCGGCTCGTTGCCGGGGATCTGCTGGGGGTTGGGGTAGAGGATCCCTTTTGCAGGCGAGTCGGAATGGGATCCCGGCTGGACCAGTTCTAGATAGACCCAGGGTACGTTCAGCAGTTGCCCCAGCAATTGCAACAGCGGGTACAGCGCCGCAGCGGACTCTGTCTTCAGTTCAGTTGGAAGGGACAGCTCTTCCCTGGCGGCGGCCTGCCCGGCAACACAACCGTTCACAACGGATCTTGGTGACCTAGAAATGGGAGGCGACATGGGAAAAACTCGGCTGGGAAGCTAGCTCTACCCAGTCCATCAGGATAGATGGGGGGTACCTGTTGAGTTGGTCTTCACAGGGCAAAAAGCAAGGGATCCCCTCCAGGTACGCCCGTTCTGCACCCCCTATCTATACTTTAGCGATGCTCTGGAGAAACTTTAGTGAAACATGCTGCTGACGGAGCTGTCTTCGTGAATGCGCCAGATCGCTTCTCCCAGCACGCTCGCCACCGAGAGGACGGTTAAGCCTGGAAAATGCCGCTCTGGAGGGATGGGGATGGTGTTGGTGACGATCACCTCTTCAAACAGCCCGCCCTGCAGGCGTTCGATGGCGGGATCGGAAAAGACCGGGTGAATGGCGCAAGCGTAAACCGCCTTGGCTCCCGACTTGCGCAGCAACTTTGCCCCTTCGGAAATGGTGCCCGCCGTATCGATCATGTCATCCACAAGGATGGCGATTTTACCGCGCACATCGCCAATGAGGTTCATGACTTCCACGTCGTTGTGGGCCTGGCGGCGCTTGTCGATAATCGCCAGCGGGGCTTCCTTGAGTTTTTTGGCAAAGGCGCGAGCCCGCGCTACTCCCCCTACATCGGGAGAGACGACCACAATATCCTCGTCGAGCAGGCCTTTTTCTTTGAGGTAGGCCTGCAGAACCGGCTGGGCATAGACGTGGTCGAGGGGGATGTCGAAGTAGCCCTGGATCTGGGCCGAGTGGAGATCCATGGCCAGCACCCGGTGGGCTCCCGCCTGGGTGATCATGTTGGCCACCAGCTTGGCGGTGATGGCTTCCCGTCCGGCGGTTTTGCGGTCGGCGCGGGCGTAGCCGTAGTAGGGCAAGACGGCGGTGATCTGGCGGGCCGAGGCGCGGCGGCAGGCGTCGATGATCACCAACAGCTCCATCAGGTGATCGTTGACCGGGCGGCAGGTGGGCTGCACCAAGTAGACATCGGCACCCCGGATCGACTCCTGGATTTGGATGTACAGTTCCCCATCGGCAAAGCGCTTGCGCAGTATCGGGCCCAGATCCAAGCCCAAATATCGAGCTACCTCCTGGGCCAGGGCGGGATTGGCACTGCCGGAAAATATCTTAAGCCGGTTGCTCTCAGAAACAGGCGGCAGGGGGGAGGGGCGAAGAAAAGGGGCAGAGCGAACCACAGATCGGTATTGAACTCGTCCGTAGCTAGCGCCCAAAGGCACGCTCCGTTATCGTAGCATTAGCTTTTCCCACCTCAGCAACTGGGTATTTCTTCATACTAATCCCCAGGGAATGCAGCGATGGGCTCCCAAGATACCGTTTCGGGATCCCGGCAGCAGGTCTTGCGGGGGTTGCAAGCCTGGCTGGAGCTGGGTTTGCTGACGCCAGAGCAATTTCGCCATCTGGTGGAGCAGTATCGGCTGGAGCGCCAAGCGGAGGAGGAAGAGCGGAAGGCAGCAGCAGTCTCTCCCGGCAACGGGATCCCGGCCAGCCTGGGCTCGGCCTACGTGCTCTGGATCTTGGGTTTGTTCGGCCTTTGCGGCCTGCACCGTTTTTACCTGCGCCGCTGGCGCACAGGGCTGCTCTGGCTGCTGACTTTTGGGCTGTTGGGGATCGGTCAGCTCTTGACTTGATTTGGATCCCGCAGATGGTGCGGGAAAGAAACGCTCGCTTGGCCGGCTCTGGGGTTGTCGCGCCGGGAGAAGAGCCCCAACCTGTTCGCGCTGGCGGGACGGAGTCCTTGACCGGCGAGCCCTCCTCTCCCCCGGAGATGGCTGTATTGTTGCGCAACTTGCTGTCTGAGCTGAGCGTGGCTTGGCTGCTGCTTTTGGGCCTGTTTTTGGTGGTGGTGTCTTCGGGGGTGCTGGCGGCCAGCCTCTGGGAAGAGTTTTCCCCGACAGCTCAGTACGGGGTGCTCTTGGCCTATACGGCGGCGTTTGGGGTGGGGGCGGGGCGGCAGGAAGGGCTGCGTCTGACAGGCCAAACCCTGGAGGCTATTGCCCTGCTGCTGCTGCCGATCAACATGTGGGCGCTGGACGGGCTGGGGATCCCGTGGGGGATCCGGGTTGTTGCCTTGGGGTTACTCATAGGGATCCCCTTGGCGGTTTGGCGACGGGCTCGCTTGCTGGGGGTGGGTTCCGCTTTCTACGAGACATTGGCCCATTTTTTGGCTCTCTCCAGCCTGCACCTCTTCTGGAGCCTGGGGCCGTCGGAGTTTCGTCCTACTGTTGTTCTCGGGATCCTCTATCTGGGGGTTGTCGGCGCGGTGGCCTACACCTGGAGCCGCCGCTTGCTGCAATGGCGGGGAGCGAGGCTGTGGCCAATCGGGGCGGCTGGATCCCTGTTGATCTGGCGGGGGTTGCTCTCGGGGCAGGTGCAGGTGTCGCAGTTGGGGTTGGGCGGATCCCTCTTGCTTTTGAGCTTTCCCCATCCGGCAATTCGCTTTTGGCATTTGCTGTTGAGTACTGGCATCCTGGCCTGGTAGCTACAGCAGAAGTCCGGGGTTGGCAATGGGTGGGTGTTCCTGACCCATGCCTACTGGCTGGGGGCGCTTCTGGCCGGGATCCTCTGGCTTGGGCCTGACTCAAGCCTGTCTGCTTGGGGGGGTATCCTGCTGCTGCTGGGCTTGCTGCAATGGGCGGGACGGGTGGCGCTGGGCGGGCGGTTGTCGGCACCGGCAGGACAGAGATTGCGGCTGTGGCAGCAGAGTGCCGTTCGCGGTAGCGGGACGGAGTCCTTTGGCATGGGGCTGGTGCTGCTGGGATCCAGCTACCTCGTGTTTTTGGCGCAGGGCGCGGAGTCCATTGGCTGGCTGTGGCTGGCGGTGCCCTTGGTTTTGAACCCACGGGCAACTGTGGGCAGGGTTTTGGCTGGTGGGGCTGGGCTTGGCTTTGGGAGTACTGGGTCTGGCGCTGCGGGTGCGGGCCTACCTGTGGGCGGGCACCCTAGGCTTTGGCCTGGGCGTCTTGCGGCAGGGATGGCTGTTGATAACGACTTACCCCGCTGCTGCTGTGGGGCATGGGCATCCTGCTGGGCCTGCTTCTGATTTGGACGGCAGCCAATTTTGAGCGGCGCCGAGAACAGGTGGGATCCCGGCCCTCTGCCTGGATAGAGCAACTGCAGAGCTGGGAATAGAGATAAACTGGTGCCGGCGTCGCTCCATCAGATATGGCCCTCTTCCTGCACAGCGCCGATCCAAAAGTGCCCCCCCAGTCAAGGTGGAAACGGCTCCTGCAGCAGATCTTGTCGCTTTGGCGGGAGTTCGACGGCATCTTGCTGGCCACGGTGCTGGCCTTGACGGGCATCGGCATTGTTGCCATCCGCAGCGCTGTCTGGGAGCGCCCCATCAGCCACTACTGGCTGCAGCAGTTGATCATGGCCGGGATCAGCCTGGTGTTTTTGGCGATGGTGGCGCGGATCCCCTATGAGCGGCTGCTGCGCTGGCACTGGTTTACCTATGGCCTGACCTTGGCGGGCTTGGTTGCAGTGCTCTTTTTCGGCACGGCAGGAGGGGGGGCGGAGCGGTGGATCTCCATTGCCGGCGTCCAGGTGCAGCCTTCCGAGTTTGCCAAGTTGGGGGTCATTATTACCCTGGCGGCCATTTTGCACCACTGGCCGATCAAATACTTCAGCCAAATTTGGGTGGCCGTTGCCGTCATCGCCCCTCCTTGGGTTTTGATCTTCCTACAGCCCAACTTGGGCACGGCCCTGGTGTTTGTGGCCATCTTGCTGGCCATGCTCTACTGGGCCGGGGCCAAGGGCAGTTGGATCCTTTTGCTGCTGTCGCCGGGGGTGGGGGCCATCCTCTACGGCCTGCACACCCGCCCCGAGCTGAGCTGGATGCTCTGGGTCTGGCTGATCTGGTGCTTGGGCATGGCGAGCCTGGCGGCTTGGCGGCTGCCTTGGCGGTGGACAGGAGCGATGACCTTTGGAGTGCTCAACCTGCTCTCTGGGCATCTGGGCCAGGTGGCCTGGCACATCCTCAAGCCCTACCAGCGGCGGCGGCTGGAGATCTTCATCGATCCCATGCAAGAGCCCTGGGGATCTGGCTACCACCTGATTCAGTCCCGCATCGCCATCGGGGCCGGCGGGCTCTGGGGCCGTGGCATCCAGCAGGGCACCCAAACCCAACTGGACTTCATCCCCGAGCAGCACACCGACTTCATTTTCTCGGCCATTGGGGAAGAGATGGGCTTTGTCGGCACCCTGACGGTGCTGATTCTGTTTTGGATTCTCTGTGCACGGCTCATCTGGATTGCCCAGGGGGCCAAGGACAATTTTGGCTCCCTAATTGCCATCGGGGTGCTGGCCATGATCCTCTTTCAGGCAGTTGTCAATATCGGCATGACCATCGGCCTGGCCCCCATCACCGGCCTGCCCCTGCCTTTTTTGAGCTATGGCCGCTCGGCTCTGCTGACCAACTTTCTGGCCATTGGCCTGGTGGAATCGGTGGTCATGCACCGCCAACGCACCACCTTATTCAGGTAATTTCAAGAGTTTTCTTCTCCCTCCTTTTCTGGCGACGCTGGCTCAGGTCGGTAGCCATGCCGCTCCGCAGCGCTCTCCTATCCGCGCGCAACGCTGCTGACGAGCCAGGGATCGACCCCTGCTTCTACTCCCTCCTAGTCTTTTCGTCCTCTCTCCTGGAGGGCCCTGGCGCGGTTGAGATCTCGATGCACCTACCCCACTTGCCTATGCGGTGGGGTAGTCAGACGCTGCCCAAAACCCCCTCCCGCCTAAAGAGCTGGCACGACTGCAACGCCTGCGGCAAGGGGTGTAAATTGCCAACGCGCCAGCACTAAGATGGGGACATCGAGTCCTGGGTTGTCAAGCTCCCATGTCGCCTCTCGATCCCGCGCTTTACTTTGACCACAGCGCCACCACTCCGCCTCGGCCGGAGGTGATCGAGGCCATGCGGCTGGCGATGCAGGAAAGTTGGGGCAACCCCTCCAGCTTGCACGCTTGGGGCGAACGGGCGGCCATGGCCATGGAACGGGCGCGGCAGCAGGTGGCCGAGCTGCTCAACTGTGAGCCGGAGACGCTGCTGTTTACCTCCGGCGGGACGGAGTCCAACAACCTGGCCCTGTTTGGGGTGGCGCAGCGCTACTCCACTCCCCAGCACCTGATCATCTCCAGCGTCGAGCACGCCTCGGTGGAGAATGCCGCCCGCCGCTTGCAGGCCCAAGGCTGGAAGGTAACCCGCCTGCCGGTGAACGCCGCCGGCCAGGTGGATCCCCAAACCCTGCTCCGGGCGCTGCAGCCCACCACCGTGCTGGTCTCCATCGTCCACGGCCAGAATGAGGTGGGATCCCTGCAGCCCATTGCCGAGCTGGGCCGCCTCTGTCGCCAGGCGGGAGTTCTCTTCCACACCGACGCGGTGCAGACGGTGGGGCGGATCCCCTTGGATCTGGCGCAACTGCCGGTGGACCTGCTCTCCCTGTCTGGGCATAAGCTTTACGGGCCGCAGGGGGTGGGGGCGCTCTACGTACGCCCGGGGGTGGAGCTGCAACCGCTGCTGCGGGGGGGCGGGCAAGAACGGCGGCTGCGAGCTGGCACCCAGGGGATCCCTGCCATTGTCGGTCTAGGGGTGGCAGCGGCCTTGGCAGCCCAAGAGCTGCAGCAGGAGACGGCCCGCCTGCGGCAGTTGCAACGGCAGCTGGCCCAGTTGCTGGCCTCTGTGCCAGGTTTGCGGCTAACTGGCCCCTCGGATCTGGAGCAACGCCTGCCCCACCACCTCAGCTACTGCACTGCCGCCATGCCGGGGAATGTGCTGGTGAGGGAGATGAGCCGCCAGGGGATCGCCATCAGCGCCGGCTCTGCCTGTAGCAGCGGCCAACGGATCCCCAGCCGCATCCTTTTGGCCATGGGCTATTCCGAGGCCGAGGCCCTGGGATCCATCCGCCTCAGCCTGGGCAAGGCCACCACCCAAGCCGCAGTTGAACAGGTGGCGCAGTCGCTGCGGGCTCTTCTCCTCTCGGCTGCGGGCGCTGGATCCCTTGAGGAGAAGGCAACCCAACCCCTGCCAGCGGCTCCTGCCGCTGAGTTGGCGGCTGGGCTAAGGTGATAGAGAGTTACAGGGCTGGTCGTTATGGCTGAGATGAGTCCCTATCAAGTGTTGGGAGTCAGCGAAGAAGCCTCCTTTGAGGAGATCCAATCGGCGCGGGCACGGCTCCTGGCCAGCTTGGGTGCGGATGAACAGCAGCAGGAGCGGGTGGAACAAGCCTACGACGCCATCCTGATGCAGCGCCTGCGCCTGCGCAAGGAGGGCAAGATCGCCGTCCCCGACCGCATTCGCTACGCTGAACAGCGGGCTGCCCGTCCAGAGACAGAACCGAGTTTGCCCCGTCCCGCTGCCCAAAATCCCCCCTGGATCAGCCGCTGGCTGGATAGCCCCTCTGCCCCGGATATGCTCTGGCCCGCCGTGTTGCTGGGAGGACTGGTGGGTTGGGTTGTCTTGGCTCCCGATGAGTATCCCTCCCTGCAACTGGCGCTGGGGCTGATGGCCTGTATCTATTTCCTGTACCGCAAAGAGCGCCGCTTCCTTCGCGCTTTTCTCTTGGCGCTGGCAGGACTGAGCCTGGGACTGATGTTGGCCTACGCCATTGCCCTTCCCCTCACCGGCGGCGATGCCCCCGGCGCCCTGTTGGTGGGGATCACGTTTGCGGTGATGTGGCTGGTCACCAGCTTTCTGCGCTAGCTGGGGGGCTTCAGGTACACATTCCTACATATGTGCTGCCTGTCCATCTAAGTCGTTCCCTAACTCCCCTCTCCCTGAGGGAGAGGGGTTGGGGGTGAGGGCAGGAGCGCTTGGGTCGGCCCCTAGTTGGATTTGACCAGGCGGGGATCCGTCAAGGTCTTATCTGCCGAAGCGCCGCTGCCGCGACTGATAGCTGAGCAGGGCTTGGTGAAAGGCGGCGCGGTCGAAATCCGGCCAGAGGATGGGGGTGAAGTACTGCTCGGTGTAGGCCATCTGCCAGAGCAGGAAGTTGCTGATGCGCATCTCGCCGCTGGTGCGGATCAACAGGTCGGGATCCGACAAGCCAGTGGTGTAGAGAAATTGGGAAAAGAGGGCCTCGTCGATCTGATCCGGTTGCAAAAGCCCCTGCTGCACCAGGGTGGCAATCGAGCGGCAAGCCTGCACGATCTCCTGTCTGCCGCCGTAGTTGAGGGCCACCGTCAGGCAAATGCCCTCGTTGTGCTGGGTGCGTTCCACCGCATGCAGGATCGTGTCCTGCAAAGATCGGGGCAGGGCCGACAACTGGCCGGCAAACTGGATGCGCACCCCCTGCTGCACCATTTCCGCCAGTTCCTGCCACAGCACCTGCTCGAACAAGGTCATGAGGAAATCCACCTCCTCGCGGGCGCGGCCCCAGTTCTCCGTGGAGAAGGCGTAGGCGGTGAGGAGGGGGATCCCCCAATCGTGACAGCAGCGGAGCAACTCCTTCAAAGCCGCTACCCCGCGCTGATGCCCGACACTGCGGGGCAAGCCTCGTTTTTGCGCCCACCGCCCGTTACCATCCATGACCACTGCCACATGGCGGGGCAATAACTGCGGATCTAGGTCGGCAGGCAACTGCAGAAGATGGACAGGAGAAAGGGTCATGCGGATCAGTCTTTAGGAAGGGTTTTCTCAGGTTTGCGAAGGAGTTTGGCTAGATCTGGCAGGGATCCCCACCAGCGCAACAGCCCATTGTGAATCCACGGGTGGGCCCACAATCCCTGCAGAGGAGCATCCCGTTTTTTGGCTTCGCGCGGATGGCGCAACCGCTGCACCAGCAGTTCGTGGAGCTTGGCACTGGTCAGAGGTCGCTCGAGGCGTCCGCCTTCTGCCAGTGAGATGGATCCCGTCTCCTCTGAGACCACAATACACAAGCAATTGGCCTGTTCTGTGATCCCCATCGCCGCCCGGTGCCTCGTGCCCAGTTGGCGAGAGGCAGTTCGCTCCGAAACCGGCAGGATCACCCCTGCCGCGCGAATCCGATCCCGATGGATAATTACAGCCCCATCGTGCAGGAGCGTCGAGGTCTGGAAGATCGTCTGTAAGAGCTCCCGGGACACCCGCGCCTGGAGAGGAACCCCTTTATCGGTGAACACCCGCGAGTCAATGGGCTGATCTGGCTCGATGACAATCAGCGCCCCTGTCCGATTTTGGGAGAGTTCTCGCACCGCCTGCACCACCTCCTCCACCAAATCCTCCTTAGGGTCATCCTCGTCATCGTCTGTGCTGTTCGGCCACTCAACGCAGATGGCCCTCGCCAGTTGCTCCAGGAGCCGCCGAAACTCCGGCTGAAAGAGTACCCCCATCGCCACAGCCGCGGCCAGGAGCAAGCGATCCAAAATCAGGTGCACCAGCGGCAGCGAGGCGGTGGCCAGATACAGGACCAGCAGCACCATAAACCCCCGCACCAGCACCCCGGCCCGGCTCTCGCGGGTGTAATAGAGGGCCAAAGCCAATAGCAAGACGGCCAGAGCCCAGTCCAACAGGCTGAGAACATTAAATTGCTGTAGCCAAGCCCATAAGGCCGCCAGCATGCCGAAAAACCCCGTTCACGCTCCCCTCGTTGCGGACCCTTTGCCTACGCCATCCTGCGCCCCAGAACCTTTTGGCTCCGGAACCCCTGTTGGACTGCGGCCCCCTGACCAGCCTACCACTCACCTCCTACCTGTCTTCCAGTCTTTCCTGCCCCAGAGCCAGCGGGGTCGCCGCTGCAGAGAAAGCCGGGCCCCGCCCTCAACGGCAACGGTTACAGGCAGCCGTCTCTGCCCTTCACCGCTGCAACCGCTCCGGTAAGATGTCCTGACGGATCAGATCTGCATAAGTTTCCCGCCGCAGGATCAACTGGGCCTTCCCTTGGTTGACCAGCACTGCCGCGGGCCGAGGAAAGCGGTTGTAGTTGGAGGCCATGCTGTAGTTGTAGGCCCCAGTGGCCAACACAACTAGGACTTCGCCGGGCGCTGGGTTGGGCAAAAGCACATCTTTCAAGAGCACATCCCCCGACTCGCAGTGTTTGCCGGCCACTGTCACCCGCTGGGTGGCCTCGGCCTCGGGGCGGTTGGCCAAGAGGGCGGTGTAGCGGGCCCCGTAGGTGATAGGGCGGGGGTTATCGGACATGCCGCCGTCGATGGTGACGTAGAGACGCCCTTCGGGAAGGTCTTCGCTGGGCGGGATCCACTTCTTGCCCCCCAAAGTGTAGGCGGTTACAGCCGCTGGCCCAACCACAGACCGTCCAGGCTCGCAGAGCACCTTGGGCAGCGGGATCCCGGCGGCGGTGAAGCTCTGCTGCACTGCAGTGGCCACGGCTTCCACCCACTCCGGAATGGAGGGGGGATCGTCGGATTCGACGTAGCGGATCCCTAGTCCGCCGCCCACATTCAGCTCCTGCAAGGGCAGCCCCTTCTCCAGCCCTTGGCGCCAGACCTGGGCCAGTACCCCTGCCAGATCCCGGTGGCCTTGTAGGTCGAAGATCTGGGATCCGATGTGGGCGTGGAGCCCGACGCATTGCAATTGGGGATGGGCTGCCAAAAAATCAAATACCTCCGGCAGTTGCCACTGGCCGATGCCAAATTTGCTGTCGGTTTGGCCAGTGCGGATGTACTCGTGGGTGTGGACGTCAATGCCGGGGTTGACCCGCACCAACAAGCGGGCCGGTCGTGCAGGGGTAGCCAGAGCGGCCAGTTGCTGTAGCTCGTAGAGGCTATCGGCCACCAGGGTGCAGCCCACCTCCAGGGCCATGGCCAGCTCCTCCGCCGACTTGGCGTTGCCGTGCAGGTAGAGCTCCTCACCCCTGGCTCCTGCTTGAATAGCGGTATAGAGCTCCCCGCCGGAGGCCACGTCCAGCCCCAGCCCTTCTTGTAAGGCCAAAGCGCAGATGGCCAAGCAGTTCCAGGCTTTCGTAGCATACAAGACCTGGGATCCCCCAGGGTAGCAGCGGGCCCAGGTGTCGCGGTAGAGCCGGCAGGCGTGTCGCAACGTCCACTCGTCCAGGATGTAGAGGGGAGAGCCAAACTGGCGCACCAGCTCTACCACGTCGCAGCCGCCGATTTCCAGGTGGCCCTGGCTGTTGGTGCGGCTGGTCAGGGGCAATAGCGACTGGTTGGGAGAAACTTGTTCGACGGAGGTGGAAGTGCCGAGGGTTG
This sequence comes from Thermostichus sp. MS-CIW-15, assembly GCF_054060575.1. NCBI lineage: Bacteria > Bacillati > Cyanobacteriota > Cyanophyceae > Thermostichales > Thermostichaceae > Thermostichus > Thermostichus sp. MS-CIW-15. The sequence goes on from NZ_JBSSDI010000008.1 coordinate 49,760, forward strand.
AAACCATAGGGACAAGTGAAGGGACTGTCCTCCACCCTATCAAGTTTTCTCTCCAGTTTGGCCAAATGCCCTCAAGCCCCTTGTTGCCAGCAGCCCCCGCAAGGTAGGGCATGATGTCTTGCCGGGAACTCCCTCCCTGTTTAGCTCCCGTCCCCAAGACAGCTCTTCTCGCCTGGATTCGATCTTGGGCAGCACTTTCTGCTAATATAGGAAGCCAGTGTCCAAGGGTCGATGCCCGAGTGGTTAAAGGGGGCGGACTGTAAATCCGCTGGCTTATGCCTACGTTGGTTCGAATCCAACTCGGCCCACCATGCCGCCCACGTAGCTCAGTGGCAGAGCACCCCCTTGGTAAGGGGGAGGTCACGAGTTCAATCCTCGTCGTGGGCTTACGTGCAGGCTCCAAGTTCCGCCGCTTGAGGTTTCTCTTCCCCTGGCTTGACGATCTCGCCGCTGAGGGAAAAGGCCCGTGTGGCAGTGATGCGCACTGGCACCAGGGATCCCTGCAATTGCTCGGGATCGCCGTCGAAGAAGACGATGCGATTGCCGCGGGTGCGCCCCATGGCCTGGCGGGGGTTTTTGGGATTGGGGCCTTCCACCAGCACCTCCTGCACCTGGCCCAGCAGCCGGGCGCTGCGGGCGGCAGCCACCTCCGCGACCAAGCGGTTGAGCCGTTGCAGGCGGTCGCTTTTTTCCTCTTCCGGCACCTGGTCAGGCCACTCGGCTGCCGGCGTGCCAGGGCGGGGAGAGTAGGCGGCAGTATTGAGGAAATCAAAGCCGATATCCTGAACCAGTTGCAGGGTTTCCTGAAACTGGGCTTCCGTTTCGCCGGGGAAGCCGACGATGGCATCGGCGCTGATGGTGGCCTCGGGCATGTACTGGCGGATGAGCTGGATGAGCTGGCGGTAGCGCTCCTGGGTGTAGCCCCGCCGCATCCGCTTGAGGACGGCGTCGCTGCCCGCCTGGAAGGGGATGTGGAAGTGCTCGCACACCTTGGGCAGCTCGGCACAGGTGGCGATCAGCTCTTCAGTAAAGTAGCGCGGGTGGCTGGTGGCAAAGCGAATCCGCTCGATCCCTTCCACCGAGTGGACAAAGCGCAGCAGGCTGGCCAGGTTGGTCTTGGGATCCAGATCCCGCCCGTAGGCGTCGATGTTTTGCCCTAGCAAGGTGACCTCGCGGTAGCCGGCCCGGGCCACGTCCTCAATCTCGGCGCGGATGGCCTGCGGCTGGCGCGACTGCTCCCGTCCCCGCACCAACGGCACAATGCAGTAGGTGCAGCGCTCGTTGCAGCCGTAGATGACGTTGATCCAGGCTGTCACCCGGCTATCCCGGCGGGGCTTGGTGATGTCTTCCGGGATCTCGACAGGCTCGGTGGCCACCACCTGGTTGCCCGCCTCCACCTGGGCCAGCAGATCCCCAAGGCGGTTGACGTACTGGGGGCCCATGACCAGATCCAACTCGGGGACGCGGCGCAGCAACCTTTCCCCCTCCTGCTGGGCCACGCAGCCGGCCACGATGAGCTTGATGGCTGGGTTTTTCCGCTTGCGCTGCGCCTGGATGCCCAGGTAGGAATACACCTTTTGCTCAGCGTTATCGCGGATGGTGCAGGTATTGAAGAGAACTAAGTCTGCCTGCAGCTCGTCTTCGGCGGGCACATACCCCAGCGACTCGAGGATCCCGGCCATGCGCTCGCTATCGGCCCGGTTCATTTGACAGCCGAAGGTGATGGTGTAATAGGTGGGAGCAGCCATCGCAAGACCAGAAGACAGGGTCAGCAATCTCTACCTTTTTTGAGCTTAGCGGATCCTTATGGGGCGGTAGCGGCAACGTAAGGGTTGGGGGGCAGATCCCTCTCCCTTGGCTCCCTCTGCGCGGCCCAGGCTGGTTTGCTAAGCAGTGTCCCTCAGCAGAGTAGCCACTGAGCTAGGGCGCGTCAGTCGGGCATGAGGGCGTGAACTTGCTTGCGGCCGTTGGGGTAGAGCAAGGCGCGCTTGGGGCCGTGGATGGGATCCTCCACGATAATGGTTTGGTCGCGGCTGGCTCCCAGGGAGACGATGGCAATCGGCACCTGCATCAACTGGGCCAAAAACTTCAGGTAGTCGTAGGCTTCGGGAGGCAAGTCCTCAAGGGAGCGGCAGTCTTTGGTGGAGCACTTCCAGCCGGGCAGGGTTTCATAAATGGGCTTGCACTGGGCAAAGACGCGGGCATCGCTGGGAAAGTGACGGATCTCGCGCCCCTGGTACTCATAGGCCACGCACACCTTGATCTCGTCTAGGCCGTCCAGCACATCCAACTTGGTGATGGCCAAGCAATCCAGGCCGTTGATCCGCACGGCGTAGCGCCCGATTACGCCGTCGAACCAGCCGCAGCGCCGCTGCCGCCCGGTGGTGGTGCCAAATTCGGCTCCCGCCGCCCCCAGGTAAGCGCCAATCTCGTCCTTGAGCTCGGTGGGGAAGGGGCCTTCGCCGACGCGGGTGGTGTAGGCCTTGGCTACCCCAATCACCCGGTCAATGCTGGTGGGGCCGATCCCGGCCCCCACGCAGGCGCCGCCGGCGATGGGATGGGAGGAAGTGACGTAAGGGTAGGTGCCGTAGTCGAGATCCAACAGCGTGCCCTGGGCCCCCTCAAAGAGGATGTTCTGCCGCTCCTCGATGGCCTGGGTGAGGAGTAGGGCAGCGTCGGTGACGTAGGGGCGCAGCCGCTCCGCGTAGGCCAGGTATTGCTCGATGATCGGCTCGGGATCCAGAGGGGGTAGGTTGTAGATTTTTTCCAGCAAAACGTTCTTGTAGGGAATGGCCCAACTGAGGCGCTCCCGCAGTTGGTCGGGGTACATCAAGTCCACGACGCGGATGCCCATGCGCTCGGCCTTGTCGGCGTAGGTAGGGCCAATGCCTCGCCCGGTGGTGCCCAGCCGGTAGATGCCGCGTCGCTCTTCCTCGGCCACGTCGATGACGCGGTGGTAGGGCAAGGTTACGTGGGCTGTCTCGGCGATGTAGAGGTTGTGGGTGGAGATCCCCAGTTGGTGCAGTTGGTCGATCTCGGCCAGCAACACCTCAGGGTCGATCACCGTGCCGCTGGCGATGATGCAGCGCTTGTCGGGGTAGAGGATGCCGGAGGGGATCAGGTGCAGCTTAAAGATTTGGCCCCCCACCACCACGGTATGTCCTGCGTTAACCCCGCCTTGGTAGCGGACGACCACATGCGCCTTTTCACTGAGGAGGTCGGTGATCTTACCTTTTCCTTCGTCGCCCCACTGGGCACCGACAACCACAACGTTTGCCAAGGGCTTCTCCTACAGTCTCTGAACGGCACAAAAAATCCCCTTTGCGGGGTCGCTGCACTAATTTACCGCATTGCTCCAGGCAGTGTTGAGGGCTTCGGACAAAAACGTTAACAATCGATTAATTTCGACCCCTCGCTAGGGCAGCAGCCCGCTCCCTTTAGCTCCCCGGCTTGAACAGGCCAATGGCGGTGACCTGGTTGGATCCCGCCGCAAAGGCAAAGGACAGGCCAAGGGCGTCGTAGTTGACATAGTAGCGATCGTCGCGCAGATATTCTCGGCTCCCCTTGGGGTAGGGCACCACCTCGTTGTAGCCGTTCTCGCCAGGCCCGCCGTAAATGGCGATCACTTCCGAGTAGGTGGAGCCGATACGGATCCCTTCGCCAGTCATGGCTTCGGGTTGGGTGGTGTAGATGCGGTCGGCAAAAAAGCTATTGAGAACGCCCGGACGGCGGTAGGCAAAGAGGATGTAGTCCTGCAAGTAGAAGATCTTCAGGTCGCTGTTGGGCTGAAATACATTTGCCCGCGATTCGGCCGGGATCAAATCCACGTTGCCCAAGAGGTGGGTATCGACGTTGCGGGTATCCATGCCCAGGACAAAGCGACCAACACGGCCCTCTTGCACCAGGACGGTGGGGCGGGGGGGAGGGCTGGGGCGGCGGGGCAGGGCCAGCGCTTCTAGGGCGGCCTTTAGCCAGGCGTTCTCATCCCCCTCCACCTTTTGCAGGGGCACCAAACCCTGGGCTAGGGAGCGTCCATCGCCTGTCTTCCAGGTGGCCACGGCCAGTTCCACCGCCGCGCCAGAAGGAAGGGCAAAGAAGCGGGTCTGGCGTTCGCTGCCTTGAGTGGGTTGCCCTACTATAACGGTGCTGCCGCTGGCTCCCAACTGGGCCGCCAGGAGGGTGGCCCCCTGGCGGGTGTTGCCGTCGACCAGGACGGCCGATGGGATCCCAGCAGCCAGTGGCAGGTTTTCGCTGTTCCAGGGGGTAGGCTGGCCAAAGCGGTCTTCGGTAACCAGCAGCGGCTGCACGGAGCGGGGCAAGAATAGGCGTGCCACATCCGCTATCACTTGCGGGTCATAGCCCACCGAGCTGCGCAGGTCGAGGACAATGCCTTGGCTGTAATCCTGGGTGTAGAGGGCTTGGCGGATCTGCTGGGCTGTGGCAGGGGTGAGCTCCGGCACTGCCAGGTAAACCTGGCGCGGCCCAATCTGACGCGCCTGCAGGGGTGGACGAGGGCGGTTGAGCAAGTCCCTGAAGCTTTGGGGATCCCAGAAGCGATCGGCGGGATCCCCGTATTCGCGCAGAACCTCTCGAATCAGCTCGTACTCGACTTCGATGGGCGGACGGGGATCGCTGTAGGTGCGGGCCAACAGGCGGGTGTAGAGGTCGTTGTAGTTAACCGCAGCGGCTTGCTTGCCCGCCTGCCAAGACTCGTTGATGAACAACTCCACCAGATAGCGCAAATCCTGGCCCATTGCTGGCAAAGGAGGAGCTGCCGGGATGCCCAGATCGGGCGACGCACCCTGGAAGGGAGAAATCCGATTCGCAATCGGATCCTCAACTGAGGGCATGACCGGCACAGGGGGCAAGGCCGCTTGCCCCATCACTCTGCCAGAAAGGACTCCGCTGAGCGCCCCGACTGTGCCCCACACCTGAACTGCCCGCGCAAATCCCTTCATGGTGGCCTGCCCTTGTTTGCAGATGCTGTGAATAGGATAAACTCTGGGCAATCTCCTCTACCACTGTCGGCAGGGCCAAATACTTGTTTTTTAAATCATGAGACACTACTGGTTGTCTTGCCCTCTTGCCTCTGTCTGGGCGTTTCCCGGTTCGGATCCCGAAGCAGCGCGGGTGTGCCCTAGCTCTCGGCAGACCAGATTGTGCGGATAGGCAGGGTGAAGCCGGGCAGCACGTCTTCTCCCGACAAGGTTTCTGGGTCTTCCAACAGTTCCGGCGCCTGTCCTGCTCGGTAGATCATCACCCGCTTGGCCTTGGCATCCAAAAGCCACCCCAAGCGGCAGCCGTTGTCCAAGTACTCCTGCATCTTGGCCTGGGCTTGAACCCAAGAATCAGTGGGCGAGAGGATCTCCACCACAAAGTCAGGACACAGGGGCAAGAATCCCCGGCGGGTCTGGGGATCCAGAGCCTCCCACTTTTCCAGCGGGATCCAGGCCAGGTCAGGAGAGCGGTCGCTGCCTGAAGGCAGAGAAAACCCCGTGGAAGAATCAAAGGTTTTGCCTCGGCCTGATTGGCGATTCCAGAGGGTTAGCTCTGTGGTGATCTCTGCATTCCAGTGGCCAACTTCACCGCCAGTGGGGGACATGATCACCAGCTCTCCTCGGGCAGTGCGCTCTAGCTTTAGCTCAGGATTGGCCGCACATAGCCGGATAAAATCCTCTCGCGTCAGAGTCATCAAGGGGCTGAGATTGAGCGTCAAGGCCGTCATGGCATGAACTGGACATTCCCATGCAAAACTGGATTCCAGAATAACCCCCTGCTGAAGGGCAATAGGAAGCAATTGGGAGCCCTGGCTCTAGGGCTCTAGTTTATAAAGTCTCAGTCTGGTTTGGCTCTGATTCAACGTTTTCCAGGTCTTGAGAGTAGGGGAGAGAGTCTTGCTCTGGGCAATTTCCTGCTCGAAGTGTGTCCGGGCTTGAGGATGGATCCCTGCTGCGATGGCTTGCTGCAATACCTGACGACGCACCTCTTCAGTGTGCCTGTCAAGCACCATTTTCAGAGCATAAAACCGGTTGATGGCAAGCTTGTTGAAGTGGGCCAGCGCTGCTTCGGCAAGGGATCCCTCTGCACCCCGATAGAGGTATCGCACCAAGGTATCGGCGGCTTCTATGGCCAGTTCCCCTTCCAGAGAATGCAGAGCTTCTAGATTCTTTTCCACTTCTGCCAGGGAGTTGCCACAGGATACCCGTGTCAGACCCATCGATACCCAGCCCACCAATGGCTGCCGAATCTTGAGCCAGCCGTTGAGTACTTCCATGACCCGCACTTCGGTTCCATTGGGCAGTTGACCGATAACATTGCCTGCGGCTACAGCGGGTGTCGACCGTACATTAGTCGGCGGATTGGGATCCTCTATCTGAGTAATGCAGGGCAGGGGGACATCTGTGTACAAGGTGTCGTCGATCTCAACCTCCTTGCCGGCACTGCGAAGTGTATCAATTAGCCGACTGACAACATCTTTGGGCACATCTAGCACTGTCGAGAGCCAACTTGGATTAATGCTTAGCCCTGGCTCCCAGCCCGCCTGAGCCACCACTACCCACTGACCACTGTGTTTTTTAAGCAAATAGCAGCCATCAATTACCGGAAGGTCGCCAACTCCGGCAGAGACTTCAACCAGAGCATAGTTTTCGGCAATGGCGATTGCTCCGGTTTCCAGAGGATGAACCGGCACACCGGGAGATCGAGCTGCTGCTTGTCGGAGATACTCGTTGATCAATGGGTCGGTGAGCACAGCTTGCCTTATGGCAGTGCGATCACCAGAGCTGCCGGGGTTCGGCAAGGTTTGCGCGACCCAAGTTCTCGCTGTGGCAGCTGGCAAAGCCGACAAAACTTGAAGGGAAGCTGTAGGAGCTTCTGCCTTGGATCCACCCTTGTCCAGGAATTGCGCTGTTGGAGAAAAGACATTGCCGCCCAAAAGTAGTAGCGTTGGTGCTATCGACAATGCTGATGGGATTTTCCTCAAGCTCAATATCGATCGGCAGCTTTGGGATAGAAGAGCTTGCATTTTCATCAACATCTGCTGAAATGGTTTGCCCTGCGGAGTTTTTGGAATCTACGCTCTTCTCTAGATAGCAAGCGAGATGGGATCCCGCCGCGATTGCCGCCTGCTGGGTGCTTTAGCCGACGTGAGCGGTGGGGTTGACTAGGCCGATCACTTGAGTGTAGGCGCCGCGAGCTTGGGTCACTCCAATGGTGCGCTCCGCTTTTTCAAGCATGGGACGGCGCAGGCTGACCACCAAGAATTGCGCCTGGCGGGATTGCTGCCAGATCATGTCGGCCAATTTTTCTACATTGGCCCCATCCAAAAACATGTCCACCTCGTCAAAGGCATAAAAGCTAGAGGGGCGATAGCGCTGCAACGCAAAAATAAAGCTGAGGGCCGTCAAGGATTTTTCTCCGCCCGACATGGCGCTGAGACGACGCACTGGCTTGCCTTTGGGGCGGGCCACCAGGGTCAAACCCCCGGCCAACGGATCCTCTGGGTTCTCCAATTCTAAATAGCCCTCTCCCTCGGAAAGCTGGGCAAAGATGGTCTGGAAATGGCCGTTGATGGCATGGAAGGCATCCAAAAACGCTTGGCGGCGCAGGGTGGAAAAGTTCTCGATGCGCAGCAACAATTCGGTGCGCTCTTGGTGCAGGGTTTCCAGTTTGGCGCTGAGATCCCCTAGGCGGGCCTGGATCTGTTCGTATTCGGCGATGGCCAACATGTTCACCGGCTCCAGGAATCGCAATTGCTCTTCGATTTTGCGTTTTTGCCGTTGCAGCTCGTCCAGGGTCAGGTGGGGGGGCAGGGGGGGAAGGGGATCCGGCAGCTCTTGGGCCGCGGCTTGCAGTTGGGCTTGCAGTTGGGCAAGGATGGCCTCTTTTTCCTGCTGTTGGGTGAGGGCGTGGTAGCGTTCCCATTCCAGGCGTTGGAGCTGCTGCTGTTGGGCGCGCAGTTGAAATTCTTGCCGCTCCCGCTCTTGGCGCAGGTGGGCGAGGCGGGCTTCGATCTGGCCCATCTGTTGCCGTTGCTCGGCAATGTGCTGCTGGATGTGGGCGAGAGTGGCCTGGGCCTGGGCGATTTGCTCTTGAAGTTGGGCCTGACGCCGTTCGCCCTCTTGCAGGCGCTCCTGGTGGTGCTGGATCTGGGCCTGCTTCAGGTGTTGCTGGCTGAGGTTCTCCTGCTGCTGTCGCTCCAGGTGGGCCAGGTGGTGTTGCAGCTCCGCCAGGTGGCTCTCCTGCTGCTGTACCGCCTGCTGCAGTTGCTGCCAGTGCTGGTTGACCGGGGATCCCTCCAGTTGGCTGAGCTTGCGGGCGAGATCGGCCAGGCGCTGTTGCAAGGGATCCCAGCGGAGTTGAATCTGGTGCAGCCGCTCTTGGATCTGCTGGCTTTCGCTTTGCCATTGCGCCAGGGATCCCTGCAGGTGTTGCAGGCGGGCCTGCTGGTTTTGGCAGTCGGCCTGGTGCCGCTCCAGGTATTGCTGGGCTTGCAGGGCGTCCTGGCGGGCCAGGAGCAGGGCCTGGGCCAATTGTTTTTCGCGGGCTTGGGCGGCTTGGAGGCGAGGGGCGAGGGCGGCCAGCAGCGCTTCCAGATCGGCCAGGCGGGCGCGCAGGGCTTCCCCTTCCGAGTGTTCGCCCGCAGAAAAATGGATCCCAGCTCGTTGGGGGCCGGTGCCGCCAGTGATGGCTCCCGAGGTTTCCAGCAGCTCCCCTTCCAGGGTGACCATGCGGTGCTGGCCGATGTAGGGCCGGGCCAGCTCCAGGCTCTGGAAAACCAGGGTGGAGCCGAACACAAAGCCAAAAACATCTCGGTAGCGCTCTTCAAAGTGCACCAGGCGGATGGCGTAGTCGATCAGACCGTTTAAGTTGAGGGGGGCGGGCGGGCGGGCGGGCTGCAATTTGTTGAGGGGCAAAAAGGTGGCGCGCCCCAGTTTTTCCCGCTTTAAGAGGTTGATCGCGCTGACGGCGACGCTTTCATCTTCCACCACCACAAAGTGCAGTCGGTTGCCTGCCGCAATCTCCAGCGCCAGTTGATACTGGGGATCCACCTGCCCCAACTGGGCCACCAATCCCAAAACCCCCGGCAGGCGGGCGCTCAGGATGGCCTGGGTGGCGCGGGATCCCTGGGATTCTTGCAGCAGTTGGCGGCGGGTCTCCCACTTGTCCAGTTGCCGCTGCTTGGCGTGGAACTCGGCGGCCAGCCGCTCGTGGGTGGCGCGATCCAGCTCCAGGTTGGCTTGCAGTTGCGCCAGCTCTTGCGCCAGGGCCTGCACCTGGGCTTCCGACTGTCGGCAGGCCTGTTCCAGCTCGGCGGTGAGGGCCAGGTGGGATCCCAGCCATTCTTCAATCTGGGCGATCTCAGTTTGGGTGTCTTGGACTTGTCGCGCCAGTTGCCGTTGGCGCTCTTGCAGGCGAATTTGCTCCTGTTGCAAAGGCTCTTGTTCGGCGCGGATCTCTTCCAGGTGGCGGGTGAGGTAGCGCTGCTGCTTGACCCAGGCCTCGGCAGATTGGGCCAGGGCCCGCAGTTGTTCGCGGCTTTGTTCTAGGCTGATTTGGGCTTTCTGCACCTGGGCTTGCAGGGATCCCTGGGCCTGGGCCAGTTGCTCCTGTTGGCTTTGCAGGCGTTCCAGCTCTGCCTGCAGGTGCTGCTGTTGGGTTTGGCGCTCCTGCTGCAGGCGCTGCGTTTGCTCGATTTCCTGCTGCCAGGCGGCGATCTGTTGGCTGAGCTGTTGCCGTTGCACTTCGGCGGCAGCGATCTGGGCTTGCAGGTGCAGGTATTCTTCCTCTCCGAGGGCGTGGATGCGGCTTTGCAGCTCGCTCAGGGCGGCTTCCGCCTGCTGTAACTGCTCGCTCAAGGTCTGCACCTGAGCAGTGGCTTGCTCCTGAGCCTCCAGAAGCTGCCGAATGGCTGCCTGGGTTGCTTCCACTTGGGCTTGCAAATGCCGCCAAAGCAACACCCGTTGCTGTCGCTCCAGCGTTTGCCACTGCAGCCGCAACTGCTGGTACTGCTGCGCCTTTTCGCTTTCCCTGAGCAGCCGCTCTCCTTGGGCTTGCCATTCCTGCTCGATGAGCCGGAAGCGCTCAATTTGTTCGCGCACCACCTCCAGCTTGGCGTTGGCCTGGGCGATCTTGCGGTCGAAGGTGGCCACCCCCGCCAATTCGTCGAGGATCTGCCGCCGCTCCTTGGAGTTCATGGAGATGATGCTGGTAACATCCCCCTGCAGGACCACGTTGTAGCCGTTGGGGTAGATGTGCATCGCCTCCAGTTGCTCGTGCAGCTCGCTCAAGGTGCAGGGCACATCGTTGATGTAGAAGGTGCTGGTGTAGGGCAGGGAATCGGGATCCTCTTCCTTGCCGGGGCTGACCCGCAGCCGACGGCTGACTTTCCATTCTCTCGGCTGGCCGTCTTCTCCCGGCCCCAGATCGAAGGTGACGGCGACGTGGGTCTCTACCCGCCGGTTGCTGCTGAGGCTGCCAGAATGCACCAGATCCGAAAGCCTCTCTGCCCGCATCCCCCGCGAGGACGATAGCCCCAGCGCGAACAGGATCCCATCCAGGATGTTGGACTTGCCGGAGCCGTTGGGGCCGGAGATGACCGTAAAACCCGGCAACAGGGGCAGCGAGGTCGTGCTGCCAAAGGACTTAAATCGGGTCAGCTCGATCCGCTTGATGTACATCCCGCCCCATATCTAGCGCAGCCAGCAGCAGATGATGGCACCAGGCTAGCACGGGTAGCGCAGCCTGCCCAGCTTCTAAGAAGGCTCAGGATCTGGGCTCGGGCTGACGAGCAGATCGGCCTTTTGCAAAAGACGATGCACCTCTGCCTGTAGCTCTGGCCACTTATAGGTGAGCAGGTTGGGCTTGGAGATGAGCAGTAGCCGGTATCCGGGTTTCAGGTTTGGGCACAGGGGCCGCAAGATTTCTCGCAACCGGCGTCGCAGCCGATTCCGCTTGACAGCAGATTTGCTCACCTTTTTCCCGATCACCAGCCCCACCTGGCTGGGGATCCCTTCGCACCCCGCCGGCATCGGCTGAAACAAAAGGATCAAGCCTGCACCGGAACGGCGCTGCCCCGCCTGGTAAAGCGCCTGGAAAGCTCGCCGATCTCGCAAGCGATAAGGAGCAGGCAGCATTGGGCACTGAAAGGGAATCCCAGGCAGGAGTCAACCCGTCTTGGACGCCGACACCCCAAGAGTTTGAGATGGGATCGGCTCTGCTAACCCTTAAGAAACCGCCAGGCGATAACGCCCCTTGGCCCGCCGCCGCCGCAAGACCTGCCGCCCGCTTGCCGTGCGCATCCTGGCCCGAAACCCAGAGACGCGAATGCGTCTGCGATTGGTGCCACGAAGGGTACGCTGAGTCATGGTGGAGACCAACTCATCCTGTCAACAAGGCCTGCTGCGACTGGCGAGGGAGAAGCCCAGTTCACCGGCAGACAATTAGCAAAGCTTTATCGTAGCAGACTCGACGGAAAATCGCTAGATTGGCCGCCTCACGCCGAGCAGCTAAATTGGGGATCCTACAATCCCAGTCGAGAGAGCAGAGGCACCGGGTTGGCGCCCCTGTCTTTGCTGGGCTTTGGCTGTGTCGCTTTGGGTGTGTGGTGTGGACATCTCCCTAGATCGACTCTGGGACGAAGCTTTGGGGCATCTACAGGTGCAGCTCAGCCGTCCAACTTTTGAGGCTTGGATCAAGACGGCGCGAGCTGAATCCTTGGTGGACAACCGCCTCACCATCTCCACTCCTAGCGAATGGGCGCGGGGCTGGCTGCAAAAGCACTACGCCTCCACCATCACCGAGGTGGTGCAGCGGGTGGCCGGAATCCCTTTGCAAGTGGAGTTTTCCGTCGCTCCCCAGGCTTTGGTCGAGGAAGAAGCTCCTTCAACGGCTGTGGCCTCAACCTCCCGCAAGGCCGGCAGTTTTCCTGCTTCCGCCCCCTTGGGGCTGGAGGTGAGCGGCAGCCTGCCCATGCGAGCCCCGGATCTCAACCCCAAGTATTCCTTCTCGCGGTTTGTGGTCGGCCCCAACAACCGCATGGCCCATGCAGCGGCTCTGGCCGTGGCCGACAAGCCTGGGCGGGCCTACAATCCCTTGTTTCTCTGCGGCGGGGTAGGGCTGGGCAAAACCCACCTGATGCAGGCCATCGGCCACTACCAACTGGAGGCGAATCCGCGGGCCAAGGTCTTTTACGTGTCCACCGAGCGCTTTACCAACGATTTAATCGATGCCATCCGGCGAGACAGCATGCAGTCTTTCCGGGAGCACTATCGAGATGTGGATATTTTATTGGTGGACGACATTCAATTTATCGAAGGCAAAGAGTACACCCAAGAGGAGTTTTTCCACACCTTTAATACGTTGCACGAGTCGGGCAAACAGATCGTGCTAGCTGCCGACCGCTCCCCTCACCTCATCCCTCGGCTGCAGGAGCGGCTCTGTTCTCGGTTTTCGATGGGCTTGATTGCGGAAATTCAGCCGCCGGACATCGAGACCCGCATGGCCATTCTCAAGAAAAAAGCCGAGTACGAGGGGATGATCCTACCGCCTGAGGTGATCGAATACATTGCTACCACCTACACCAGCAACATTCGCGAGCTGGAGGGCGCCCTCATCCGTGCCGTTGCCTACGTCTCCATTTCTGGCCTGCCGATGAGTGTGGAGACGATTCAGCCCATTCTCAACCCCCCCAGCGAGCCCAAGGAGATCACGCCCGACATGATTATTGACGTGGTCTGTGAAGAATTCGGCGTCGACCGAGAAAGCTTATTGGGATCCTCTCGCAAGCGGGACATCAGCCAGGCGCGGCAAATTGCCATGTTTTTGATGCGTCACCATACCAATCTTAGCTTGCCCAAAATTGGCGATTACTTTGGCGGGAAAGATCACACCACCGTTCTCTATAGCTGTGAAAAAGTTAGCCAGTTGCAGCGGGAAAATCTGCAATTTGAGCGGCAACTGCAAAACCTGGCCCAGCGGCTGCGAGTCATGGCCAACAGCCGAAACCGCTAGTCTTTGCCTTGCCATTGTTGAACCGTCCTTGGGGTGTCATCCTACGCTGCTGAGAGCCGCGGCGCCCGCGAGCTGGCGTGAAAGCTCCTATTGGAAGCAGCTACAGTTAAGGACGGGAGGGGCGGGGGTTGCAGGTGGTAGGGCAATCTGGCAAAGGACTTTGCTTGGGTATGCTGCTCCTTGGGGCTGGGCTGATGCCAGCATGGCCGGCCTGGGCCCATTCGACCCAAGCGGGCCGCAAGGAAGCAGATCCGCGGCCAACCGCGCTCTCAGGCGTTTTAGATCTGGGGCTGGATAGCCAAATTGTGGAGGATAGCCCCGTGTTGCGCCGCTGGCTGCAAAGTCCGCCCAATCTCCTGGAAGAAATCCGCAATACTCCCGTCTTGCCCACCCGTTTGCAGGCGGGTTTCGAGTCGGCTTCTGAGTGGCGAATCAGCCTGCAGGACTTGCGCCTGGGAGATCGCCTCACCCTCAGCGGCGACTATCGCCAATCTTCTGAGAACCCAGAAATCCGCCAGTACGGGTCAGAGGTGCGCTACTTTCTCGCCCCTATGGGCTCCCGCTTGAACCTGGCCCCCCAACTGGGCTATCGAGCCTTGGAAGAAAAAAACCGCCGCCTCAGCGGGGTGAGCTATGGGGCCTGTGTTGTTTTGGCCCTGGCTCCCGGAGCCGCCGACTTGACTGGCAGCTACACTTGGGTGGCCCCGCAGGAGCCGGAAGAAGGACAGGCCACCCTAGCGGAGATCACCGCCGCCTACGCCATTAGCCCTTCCCTTCGTCTTGCTGCCCGCTACAGCCTGCGCCACTCCACCTTGGCGCGGGAATCCAGCTTTGGCGTTGGCCTGGAGTGGATCCCCTAGAGGCGCACTGCCTGCACAAAAGCCACCCAGCCGAAGCTGAGATAGCGCTCCAAGCGCAACCCCACCTGGGCAAAGTGCCAGCGCAACTGGTCTGCGGAGAAAAAGCGAAGGCCGGTCGCCTCCAGCAACTGCTGCACCCTCTGCCCCCATCCCTGCACCTGCTGGCTGTGCATCGAGACAAACACCCCTCCCGGTTTCAAAACACGGGCCACTTCCCGCAGACAGGGATCCAACGGCACCTCGTTCAGGGTGGCGCCGCTGATCACCGCCCCAAAGGCTCCAGAGGCCAGGGGAAGCTGCTCCGCCCGGGCTCGCACCAGGCTGTAGCGCTGCCAGTGGGGCTGGGCCTGCTGGGCCGCCTCCGCCAGCACTCCCGTCGCGTTGTCTAGGCCGATCACCGTCCGCTGCGGATCCCTGGCCAAGAGGAGGCGGCTCCAGTACCCCCCTGCCGTGCCCAAATCCAAGACGGGATCTGCCTCCCCCACCAGTTCCGCCAGCAATTGGCCTTCCCGCTCGCTGCCGAAACGCTCCCCCGACAACAGCGACAGCGCCCAAGGCCGCCAGAGGCGATCGTAGCCCCAGGCAAACCCGGGCAGATGGGCAATGGCCTGAGCGGGAGTGAGCGGCAAGTCCCGCGCGGCGGCCAAAAAATCCACCGCTCCAAAGGCGGTGATGGGGTAGATCTGGCCGCAACGGGGACAGTAAACCCGATCCGCCGCGGCTCCCGGCTCACGTCCCGGTGGCAGGTTCAGCCCTTCCTGACCACAGCTCAGGCAGCGGTAGAGGTGAACCGGCAAGGCAGAGAGAGAAGAGAGCATGACACAACCTGACGACAGCCGCAAAACAAAAGGGCAGTTGCCGGGCGCCGGCCCCAACAACCACCCTCCCAGGTTAATCAATCCCGCAGCGAGAGGGGATCCCTCAAGCCGTCTTCGGGCTGGGCAAGCCGATCTTCTCGGGGATGGGCACGTATTCTGCCACAATGGCCCGAAACTCGTCCCCATCTAGGGTTTCCCGTTCCACCAGGGTGTCGGCCAGGCGATCCAGCAGCGCCCGGTGCTCCAGCAGGATTTGCTTCGCTCTTTGGTAGCAGCTCTCCAGGATTTGCCGCACCTGCCGGTCGATCTTGGCGGCCACATCTTCGGAGTACTCGACGCGGTTCATCCAGCCGCCGCCCAAAAAGATTTCGTTGTTGGGCGGATCCCACATCAGGGGCCCCAGCTCGGACATGCCAAAGCGGGTCACCATTTGCCGCACCAGGTTGGTGTTTTGCTGCAGGTCGTTGCTGGCCCCCGTCGTCACTTCCGAGTAGCCAAAGACGATCTCCTCCGCCGCCCGACCGCCAAAACCGACCACCACCCGATCCAACAGCCAGGCGCGGCTGTACATGCCGGAGTCGATCTGCTCCTCGTTGGGCAGTTGCTGGGCAAAGCCGCCGGCACCTCCGGAACGGGGGATGATCGTTACCTTGTTCAAGGGATCCGCATGGGGCAAGAGGGTCATCAACAGAGCATGGCCGCACTCGTGGTAGGCGATGAGGCGCTTGCTTTTGCCGTCTAATAGCGGCGGCTTGGTCAGGCCAATGGTGATGCGGTCGATGGCGTCGTCGATGTCCTGGTTGGTGATGGCTTTGTGCTGACGGCGGGCCGCCAGGATGGCCGCCTCGTTGAGCAGGTTGGCCAGATCGGCGCCGGCAAAGCCAGGGGTGCGGCGGGCAATGGCCTCCAGGCTGACCTCTTCTGCCAGCTTCTTGTTGCGGGCATGCACGCGCAAGATCTCGTAGCGCCCCTTGAAGCTGGGCCGATCCACGGTGATCTGGCGGTCGAAGCGTCCAGGCCGTAGGAGCGCCGCATCCAGCACATCCGGGCGGTTGGTTGCGGCAATAACAATTACCCCTGAGTTGCCCTCAAACCCATCCATTTCCGTAAGCAACTGGTTCAGGGTTTGCTCGCGCTCGTCGTTGCCGCCGCCAATGCCCGCTCCCCGCTGCCGGCCCACCGCGTCGATCTCGTCGATGAAGACGATGCAGGGAGCATTCTCCTTGGCCTTCTTAAAGAGATCCCGCACCCGCGAGGCCCCCACGCCGACGAACATCTCCACGAACTCGGAGCCAGAGAGGCTGAAAAAAGGCACTCCCGCCTCGCCAGCAATGGCTTTGGCCAAGAGGGTCTTACCCGTCCCCGGCGGCCCCACCAACAGCACGCCTTTGGGGATCTTGGCCCCTACGGCAGTGAAGCGCTCCGGCTTCTTCAGGAAGGTAACCACCTCTTGCAGCTCTTCTTTGGCCTCCTCGATCCCGGCTACATCGTCAAACTTGACGCCGGTTTTGGCTTCCATCTGGAAGCGGGCCCGCGACTTGCCGAAGTTCATCGCCTGTCCAGGACCGCCTGCTCCTCCGCCAGCGCGGCGCAGGAACAAGAACAACCCCCCCAGCAGCAGCACCGGGATGACCAGGTTGCCCAAGATCGCCCAGAAGGCGCTGCCATCGCGGGTGGGCACTACAGCCACCTCGATCCCCTGCTCGGTGAGGCGATCCACCAGTTGCGGCACGGTGTTGGGCAGCAGGTTGACCCGGTAGCGGGTGGAATGCTGCGTTTGTGGGTCAACAGCCGTCACTTCGGCTACCAGGTTGTTATCGAGGAGGCGCACATCGGTAACGCGACCCTCCTCGACATAGCGCAAGAAGCGGTCATAGGTGAGGGCAGAGGCCAGAGCGGCGTGGGCAGGAGCTAGGCCGGATCCCTGCCAGAGACAAAAGCCCAGCATGAGGGCAATTAGCCAGCGCTGGGGAGATAGAGGTTTGTTCATGGGGAAGGGGAACACCTGGTTATTAAAAGTCCTTCAACAAACTTAACCTGTCGCTCCCCCAAGATACAACCCTGCCGCACGAAATGCCCGGAATTGCGCTGGGAAGGGATCCCTGCAATCGGCGACTAGGCCGATTTGGGGGATCCCAGGGCATCCAGGCCGTAGACGCGCCGCCACATTTGGTCGGCCAGAGCGGCGGGCAGCAACCGCATCAGCCCCAGCGCCAGCTTGCCGCCCGTAAAAGCGGTGTAGCGGTCGGAAGGGTGGGGATCCGTCATGGCTCTCAGGATCGGCTCCACCACCTTCTCCACCGGCCAGGCCATTTTGTGGAACGAGCTGGCCAGCTCGGCAGCCTTGTCCAAGATCGCTTTGTAGGGGCCGTTGGGATTGACAACAGCAGCAAAGGTCTCTTCGGCCACGCGGCCAAACTCGGTGGCCACCGGCCCTGGCTCGATCACGATAACCTTGATGCCAAAAGGGGCCACTTCCACCCGCAGGGCGTCGCTGAGGGCCTCCACGGCGAACTTGGTGGCGCTGTAAACCCCACTGAAAGGCATCGACATCTGGCCGGCCACGGAGCTGAGGTTGAGGATGCGGCCGCTGCCCCGCTCCCGCATTTGGGGCAAGAGGGCGCGGGTGAGGGCGTGCAGACCAAACACATTCACCTCGAACTGCCGCCGCATCGCCGCCACATCCACCTCTTCCACCGGTCCCATTTGGCCGTAGCCGGCGTTGTTCACCAGGATGTCCACCCGGCCAAAGCGATCCAGGGCCTTTTGGGCCAGCGCCTCCACCTGGGCTGTATCGGCCATGTCGGTGGGCACCACCAGCGCTTCTGTCCCCTGCTTCTCCACCAAGTCCTTGACGTTTTGTAGCAGCTCCTCCCGGCGGGCCGCCAGCACCAAGCGGGCCCCGCGTTTGGCCGCTTCCAGGGCGACGGCCTTGCCAATGCCGGCAGAAGCGCCGGTAATCAGCACCACCTGATTGGCTAGTGAAAGCATGGCTTTCCTCTCTGCAAACTTTCTTCATCCTAGAGGGACTTCCGGGATCCCTGGAAAGAGGCAGCCTCGCTCCTTGGGCTGCGGTGCTGGGCCGCTGTTTCTAACTCAAGGGGTGCTCTGCCAGATGGATGGATCCCTGCGGCCCAGAAGCTGCTCAGACGGTTTTTCGCGCCCAAATTGCAGGGGGGGTTGGGAAAAGCGGTATGATCGATGGACAACTTGCTGGGACAAACTCCCTCGCTCGAGTGTACGCCTAGTCTAATGTCCTTGCCACAGGTACGAGGTGCAGTGACCGTAAGATATTTCCGCAGGCGGGCTAGCCGAGGCCGATCTTCCTTGCCGGAGGAGCGCTGGGCTCTCGCCGAGGCCTGCTTGGATCGATTGCTCAGAGTGGCGGAAGCCAACCTAAGGGCCAATTCCGAGCTGCGCCAACAGCAGCAGGAGCAGCAACGCCAACTGGAGGCCGAGCGGCGCCACAGCGAAGCCCTGCGCGATGCCACCGCCGATTTGCGCACCAGCGTCATGGAGTTGCGAGAGGGGCAAGCCCTTTGGCAAAACCAGGTGGACGAGCTGCGTACCTGTTTGCGAGAGTTGCTCAAGGAACAGAGCGAGCTGGTGCAGATCATCGCCCAGCAGCAGCACATCCTGAAGGACTGTAAGGAAGTCATCCGCGCCATTTTGGAGCAAATGCGGGATGACCACCGGGACTTCCGCTCCGCCATCGGCATTTTGCTGGAGGAACTGCACCAAACTGTGCGCTGCCTGGTTCTTAAGTCAGGTGGCACTCTCCCTAAGCCTGTCCGCCATCCCGAAGCGCCGGATCCCGGCTCCCAGCCGCCTGATTCTGCCTCGCCTGGGGATGGCTCTCTGTCCTAGCGATCCAGACTTCTGCTTTCCCCCAAAAGCTCCAGAGCTATCCAATCCCGCCCTCCGGCAGCCACTGCGGCCAAAACAGGCGCAACTCCCTAACCTGCTCCCCCTTGACCAACAGGGATCCGCCGCCGGACCGGCCTTGCAGGGGAATTTCCTCAGGAGAGAAGGAGTGTACCCGCTCGGACTCCGCGATCACATCCACTTGCAGATGGGGGTGCGCCGCCAGATCGGGGGGAAAACCCACCAAGCCCACCAAGCCATCCCCTTTGTTGGAGAAGTGAAAGGCCGACACGCCCACTTTACCCTGCTCCAGGATGGGGATCTCGCCCAGGGGTAGCCGCTTCAAATACCCCGACCGGCTGGCCAAAACTAAGATCCCTTGCGGGGGCAGCAGCGCCATACCGACGATCTGTTCTGTGCGCCCCAAACGTAGAGCTGGGGATCCCATAGCTGCCCGACCCATCAAGGGGATCTGTTCGGCGTCCAGCCGCAGCACCCGCCCGCCGGAGGTGGCCAGGACAACGCTGTAGCCTTGGTGGCCGGGATGCCAAAGGGCCGCCCAGCCCAGCTCGTCTCCTTCTTTGAGCTTCAAGACGGCGGCTCCCCGTTGGCTGAGGCCCACCAGCTCCGCCAAGGCCACCCGCTTGATCCGCCCCTGCCGGCTGAGCACCACCAAGCTGGCCTCGCCGGGAGAGTGCTCCGCACCGCTGACGCGAACGGGATCCAACGGGAAGGCGGCAACAATCGGCTCGGGGTTGGGGAGAAGGGTGACCAGAGGCACCCCCCGCGAGGAGCCGGTGCTGAGGGGGATCCCTTCGATGGGCACGGTGAAAGCCCTGCCGCTGGCGGTGAGCACCAAGATTGCCTGCTCTGGGGTCACGCATTCCAGGCTGACCAGGGTATCTTCTCCCAATTCCCGCTGCGCCGGGTTGCTGCGGGAGCGAGGCCCAGGCAGAGGCAGGCGGCGCACGTAGCCTTTGCGGGTGAGTTGCAGCAGAAAGCGGCTGTCTTCGCCGGCTTCGCCGCCGGGGATCTGGGCCGCCTCCGCTTCCAGTTCCGAGGCCGAGAGAATCTGGGTGCGCCGGGGATCCGCAAAGGTTTTTTTCAAGTGTCGCAGCTCTTTTTTCAGGTAATTCAAGAGCTTGCGGCGATCTTGCAGCAGTCCCTGCAGCTCGGCGATGCGGGCCTGCAGCTCGGCTTGCTCTTGATAGAGGCGCTCCCGCTCCAAGGTTGTCAGGCGGCGCAGGGGCATGGCCAAGATCGTCTCCGCCTGCTGGGAGGTGCAGCCCAAGCGGGTTTGCAGCTGGGCTTTGGCCGTGGCGCTATCGGGCGCTTGCCGCAGCAGGTCGATTACCCCTTCCAGATCGGCCAGGGCCAGCACCATCCCCGCCACCTCTTCGGCTTTGCGCTGTACCTGCTGCAGTTCGGCGCGAAACATCCGCTTGAGAGTGGCCTCGCGAAATTGCAAAAAGTGCTGCAAAATCTGCTTCAAGCTGAGCTGCTGGGGTTTTCCCTCCACCAAGGCCAACAGGATCACCCCAAAGGTGCTCTGCAAGGGGGTGAGCTTGTACAACTGCTGCAAAACCGCCTGCGGGTTGGCCTCCCGCTTCAGCTCCACCACCACGCGCATGCCGCTGCGATCCGACTCATCCCGCAAATCTGCGATGCCGCTGAGACGGTCTTGGGCGACCAGCTCGGCCACCTTCTCGAGCCAGGCAGCCTTGTTCACCTGATAGGGAAACTCGCTGATGATCAGGGCGGGCCGGCGGTGGCGTCCTCTGCCCGGCTGGATCTCCTCAAAGCGGGCCACTCCCCGCAGGGTGATGGAGCCGCGGCCGGTGAGGTAGGCCTCGCGGATCCCCTGGCCATCGACAATTTGGCCGCCGGTGGGAAAGTCCGGCCCCGGGATCCAGCGCAACAGCTCCTCAGGGCTGAGATCGGGCTCGTCGATCAAAGCCAGCAGGCCGTCCACCACTTCCCCCAGGTTGTGGGGCGGGATGTTGGTGGCCATGCCCACGGCAATGCCAGCAGAGCCGTTGAGCAGCAAGATGGGCAGGCGGGCCGGCAGGACGGTGGGCTCCGCCTGGGAGCCGTCGAAATTGGGCATAAAGTCCACAATTGCTTCGGAGATCCCCTGCAGAAGGGCTGTGTGGCTCAGCTCCGCCAGCCGACACTCCGTGTAGCGCATGGCCGCCGGCGGGTCGTCGTCCACCGAGCCGAAGTTGCCGTGCCCCGCCACCAGGGGGTAGCGGCTGGAAAAGTCTTGTGCCATGCGCACCAGCGCGTCATAGACCGCCTGATCCCCGTGGGGGTGATATTTCCCCAGCACGTCCCCCACGACGCGCGCGCACTTGCGGTAGGGGCGATCCGGCGTCAGGCCCAGCTCGTGCATGGCGTAGAGGATGCGGCGATGCACCGGCTTGAGGCCATCCCGCACATCCGGCAAGGCCCGCCCCACGATCACGCTCATGGCATATTCCAGGTAGGAGCGCTGCATCTCCCCCTGCAAATCGGTTACGATTACTCGCCCTAGACGGGATCCCCCACCCGATCCAGATCCCAGTCCGTCGAGAGTCAGTTGCTGAGTCATGGCTCATTAGGAGCGGAACGCTTTCCAGGTTACTGTAGCCGTTTCCGCAGCTTTTGCGACCCCACCCAGCCGCTGCCGTTTTTGAAACGGGGGAGTGGGGTGGCGGCTCCGCCGTGCTATTTGACACTCCCACCGCCTAAAGGCAGGGGATTCTTACGCAGTTCAACAACGACCTCGTAAAGGCGCTGTCAAGACGCCCCCAGACAGTTCCTCGAGGCAAAGCCCCAAGGTTCTGCTTACTCTTCTGATGGCGTCAGCGGGACGAAGTCTTTGCAGGTTGGCTGAGACGTTCGGACGCTTGCCACCGGTCGGTGCTCGCCTGGGAACGGTACGCCTTGGTGGCAACTCTTGGCGAGCCACTAAAGTTGCTTACGGGCTTTTCCGCCCTGCCCTCAAGTGCAGGGCTACCAAGCTATCCTTCTCTGTAGTCGGGGTGGATCTGGGTGCAATCATGGCCGGGAACTCCATTCGTTTTGGCACTGACGGCTGGCGAGCCGTGATCGCCGATGGCTTTACCTTCCAGAACTTGGGCATTGCCGCCCAGGCCAGCGCCCAGGTGCTGGCCCGCACCTATCCTGGGGCAGGGATCCTGATCGGCTACGACAACCGCTTTCTCTCAGAAAAATTTGCTGCCCACGCTGCCGAGGTGGTGGCGCGGCTGGGGATCCCGGTTTATCTCTCTGCCTGTGTGGCCCCGACACCGGCCTTTAGCTGGGCGGCCAAAGAGCGCGGCTGCCACGGCGCCTTGGTGATCACCGCCAGCCACAACCCGCCCCACTATTCCGGCCTCAAGGTCAAAGGCGGATTTGGCGGCTCCGTGCCGCCGGAGGTTACCGCCGCCATCGAGCAGGAGCTGCACCACCTGCAACCTCTCGCATCCAACCCAGCCCCCATCGAAACCTGGGATCCCTGGCCCGGCTACCTGGCTCAGCTCAGCCGCTTTGTGGATCTGGAGAAGCTCAAAGGATCCCCGGCCAAAATCTGGGTGGATGTCATGTTTGGCTCTGGCGCCGGGGGCCTCAGCCGCCTGTTGGGGGAGAAGGTGATCGAATTGCAGGCACGTCGGGATCCCTTGTTTGGCGGGTTCCCACCGGAGCCGCTGCCGCAAAACCTGCAGACCTCTGCCCAGATCATCGCAGCGGATCCCGCCCCGTTAAAGATGGGTCTGGTCTTCGATGGCGATGCCGACCGCATTGCTGCCCTCGATGGGCAAGGCCATTTTCTCAGCCCGCAGATCCTCATTCCCATCTTGATCGACCACTTGGCGGGGCGGCGCGGCCTGCGGGGCGAGATCGTCAAAACCATCAGCGGCTCGGAGCTATTCGTGAAGGTGGCCGAGCGCTATGGCCTGCCAGTTACGGAAACGCCGGTGGGCTTTAAGTACATCGCCGAGCGCATGCTGAGCACACCGGTGTTGCTGGGGGGAGAAGAATCGGGCGGCATCGGCTATCTGGGCCACATCCCCGAGCGGGATGCCCTCCTCTCTGCCCTGTACTTGATCGAAGCCGTCACCGAAACCGGGCAAGATCTGAGCGCCCTTTACCGAGCTTTGCAAGAACGGGAAGGGTTCACCTCAGTTTACCTACGCCGCGACCTGCACCTGGCGGATCAAGGTCAACAAACCCGGCTCTTCCAGCAGCTACAGACGGATCCCCCCCTTGAGATCCTGGGGCAAAAGGTAATCAAGCATTTCGATCGCGACGGCCACAAGTTTAGCCTTGCCGACGGCAGTTGGGTGATGATCCGGGGCAGCGGCACCGAACCTCTGCTGAGGCTCTACTCGGAAGCCAGAACCTCAGAAGAAGTGAACCGTCTTCTCGATTGGGCAGCTGGGCTGCTCAGCAAGATTGCTTAGGGCTACAGAAGGACGCCCACGGCCCCTAGCTTGCTTGTGCGCGATAGCAGTTCAGAGCTCAAGCACTTGCCTCGGCTGTCTTGGCCTTGGCTTGGTCAAAAGTGCCTGGCGGCTCGTACAGAAACTCAAACAGGTTGCCATCGGGATCCTTGCCATAGAAGGAGGCAGTGCCATCCCGATGGCTGTGAATGGCCCCTACCGGGATCCCTGCGGCTTGCAAGCGCCGATGCTGCTCCTCCAGCTCCTCCCTGCTGCTGAAGACAAAGCCAAAGTGGGGCCCTGCCGCCCGGTAGCCCGGCCCCAAGAGTGCCAGCCCATCGTCTCCGGCTTTCATATAGGCCCAGTCGGGATCCTTCCAGACGTTGACCATCCCCAACTTTTCGTAGAACTCTACTGCCTTAGAGATGTCTTCTACGCGGACGGCAACATGTCCAAGTTGCTTCAGTGCCATGCTCTTCTCTCTCCTCCACAGAGACAACCGCAAGGGTTTCTCTATAACCCAGCATAGCTTGCAGAGAGAGCCCCTCCCCACTCCCCCGAGAGCAGGGATGGAACCAAGGTCGATTCCAACTTCGTTCGAGGCCCAGGGCAAGCTAATGCCTAAGCTGTTGGCTGCTTGGCCAAGAATCGCTCCAGCTCGCTCAACGCTTCTGCGTCCATTTTGGTCTGCATGGGGCAGAACTTCGGTCCACACATCGAGCAAAACTCCGCCGTTTTGTAGATATCTGCCGGCAAGGTCTCGTCGTGATATTCTCGCGCCCGCTCTGGGTCTAAAGACAACTCAAATTGTCGGTTCCAATCAAAGTTGTAGCGGGCTCTGGACATCTCGTCATCTCGATCCCTGGCCCCAGGACGGTGGCGGGCAATATCGGCAGCGTGGGCGGCAATTTTGTAGGCAATGAGGCCGTTGCGCACATCCTCGGCATTGGGCAAGCCCAGGTGTTCTTTGGGAGTTACGTAGCAGAGCATCGCCGCCCCGTACCAGCCGGCCAAGGCCGCCCCAATGGCAGAGCTGATGTGGTCGTAGCCAGCGGCAATATCGGTTACCAGCGGCCCCAAAACGTAGAAAGGAGCCTCGTCGCATTCCTCCATTTGCTTGCGCACGTTAAACTCAATTTGATCCATCGGCACGTGCCCTGGCCCTTCCACCATCACCTGCACATCGTGCTCCCAGGCCATGCGGGTCAACTGCCCCAGGGTTTTCAACTCCGCCATCTGGGCCTCGTCAGAAGCATCGTGCAGACATCCGGGCCGCAAAGCATCGCCCAGGCTAAAAGAAACATCGTATTTCTTGAAGATCTCGATGATGTCGCGGAAGTGGGTGTAGAGCGGGTTTTGCTTGTGGTGGGCCAACATCCAACGGGCCAGGATCCCACCTCCGCGAGAGACAATTCCTGTGAGACGGTTGCGCACCAATGGCAGATATTCGATGAGGATCCCGGCATGGATGGTCATGTAGTCCACCCCTTGCTGGGCCTGCTTTTCGATGATGTGCAAGATATCTTCTGCCGAGAGTTTTTCGACATTGCCATGGACACTTTCTAGAGCTTGGTAGATGGGCACCGTGCCGATGGGCACCGGAGAAGCTTGGATAATAGCCGTGCGAATTTCGTCCAAGTCGCCGCCGCCGGTGGACAGATCCATAACGGTATCGGCGCCGTATTTAATGGCCAATTTCAGCTTTTCCAGCTCTTCGGCTAATCCAGAGGAGCTGGGGGAGGCGCCAATATTAGCATTGACTTTGCAGCGGGAGGCGATCCCGATGCACATGGGCTCTAGGTTGGTGTGATTGATATTGGCAGGGATGATCATGCGGCCCCGCGCCACTTCTGAGCGGATCAGCTCCGGCGGTAGGTTCTCTCGCCGAGCCACGTAGTCCATCTCTTCGGTAATCACGCCCTGCCGGGCAAAGTGCATTTGCGTAACATTTGCTTGCCCACGACGGCGGGCAACCCATTCGCTGCGCATGGTGTCAACTCCGGTACTCGCTTTCCTACGCTGGTATGACCCAGATCAGGTTCTGAGGATGTAATCTCAGCCTGGGGGCAGCCCCCAGACACTCCTAGCGTGTTGTGATTCTATCACCGAAATTGGAACTGGATTGGAACTTTGGGATCGATATCAGAGTAGTTTGAGACAATGCCCTGGCGCGTCGCGCCGCTGACCCTTCCAGTCTCTCCCCTCACCCCCAGTCCCTTTCCGATAGGAGCAGCGATACGAGCAGTCTGCCCTGGGGAAGGTGCTGCAGCTAGGGGGCAAAAATATCATCAGAAGCATTAGATGCTGGCGAACCCTTCAGGCAGTGGCTTTTTTCTTTCTAAAACGGGCTTATCTGCCTTCAATAACCACTGTGCCCTGGCCGAAAGCTTTTTGAAAAAGGGATCCGAGAGGATACTTTTTTCTTCTAGCTGTGGGATCCACACATGTTGCCTCTTGGGATCGCTTTGGATCTCGATTTTGCTCGAAGTGAGCAAGTGATCAGTTAATCTCGCCGAGATCTCTGACCAGTCGATTTCCTGCCCTAAGTAGAAGCTATGTTGCTCAAGAACGCAACCGATAATCTTGCTTAGGAGATCGTCCTCTACGGGTTTGAAAAAGCAGTTGTCGTGAATGTAGATTTGGTGGACAACTCTATTTCCAAGCCTCTCTTGGTCGACAACAAGAAAGTCTTTGCCTTCAAATCGGATTTCTAATTCATAGGCGACGGCATCAGTTAGCAAATATTCAGTAAAATGTTTGGAAAAATTTTCTCGGCAAAGTTTCTGAATAGGAGACTGTTCTAGGCATCTTACACGATCCGATAGTCCTTCTAAATCTGGAGAGCAGGCCAGCAATAAAACATTATCCTGATACTCTCCATAAATCTTTGAATACCAGATCGCGCCGACGTTTTTAAATGGCTCTAAAATGACTCGCAAAGACACACTTGCGCCGCTGAGAGATAGGTTGGGGTAGCTAAGCTGGGTGAGCCGTTGCCGCGACCACCAGTCTTGAAGCTGCAGGTCGATCATGGGATCCCGCCCAGCCAGCGCCGCCAGCTCCACCAGGGATCCCCTCTCTTGCTGGCCCTGAACAGCTCGGCCACTTCTTCGCCGCTGGGCCGAGCCCTAAAGGTTTTGAGGACGCTGTAGAGGCCGGGCTCTTCCTGCTGCCACACGCTCCAGGGATCCGGGTAGGCGCGAAACAGGGCTCCTTCTACCAGCGAGCGCAGGTAGTAGCTGGTCTCAAAGGTGCTCAGGAAGCGTTGCCGCAGCCGGCGCCCGGCCAACCCCACCCCCACTGCGGCGGCATCCTGAAGTTGCGGGTTGAGGAGAACGACGGGCTTGGGATCCCGGCCTTTGGCCGCCAGCCCAGAGGGATCGCCGCCGCTCACCAACTGGCAAACCCGCTCCACCTGATCCAGGCTGTAAACCGCCGGCATCACGAACAGGACACTTTGTTCTGGCGTAGGTTGGGTGCGGGCAGTCAGGCTCTGCAGTTGGATCCCGTCGGGGAGGGATCCCCATTCCCGCTGGGCCAGGGCCGCTCCGCCGGCATCGCTGAACAACACCAAAGCCGGTGGCGGCACCAACTCCAAAAATGGACGAGCCAAGACTTCCGGCTTGATGTCGGGGGCCAGGATCTCGATGAGCAAGCGGCGGTATCCCGCTTGCAGGGCCAGGCGTGTGGCCTGGATGGCCTGCTCGCAGGCTTGGGCCAGATCGCCGGGCAGGTGGGGAAATTGGGTCAGTTGCAGTTGCTCGGCCACAGTCCAATCCAACTTAGATTCAATAAATTCAATAAGATTCAAAAGACGCTCAGCCGGATAGGTCTTCCCAAGCTCTGTGGGTAAGCAGCTCCTCCAGCACCCGCACCCCCCGCAGTTGGTTGGAAAGGGGCAGGTGGCCCTTGGGAGCGGACAGATCCCAGGTGAACTCGTCGGGATAGCGAGTCCAGTGGTAGCCTTGCTTCCAGCCAATCAGCGGCCAGAGGCGCTCCCAGTTGCGGTTGACCCCCAGCCAGAGTTGCCGCTGCACCGAGTAGCCGAAGCGATCCCCGGAGGCCGCCCGCCACAGGCCATCGATGGTGCGCAGATCCTCTGCCGGGATCCGGCTCACCTCGGAAAAGTACAGCCAGCCCCGCCGCGCCGCCCCCTCCCCCGCCGCCCGGCACAGCAGTTGCAGGCTCAGCCGATCCGCTTCCAGCCAAGCTCCCGCCGCTAACAACTCCTGCAAAGGCCGGTAGTCGATGTTCAGGGCTGAAATCAGAGGGACTGTCACCATTGCCGTTGCAAAGGGTTTCTTTCGAATTCTAGTCCCTGTCGGCCAGCCCCTCAGCTTTCGGGCGGGTACTGGGGCGGATTCCCAAAGAGGATGCGATAGCCAATATAGGCCACCCCCAACAACCCCGCCAGGATCCACAGAAAGGCCGAAAAGGGTAGGTAAGAGAAAAAGACAACATAGACCCGGCGGCTGAGCCAAGAGAGGATGAGATAGACCGCCGCCAAAATGCTGATCCCTTGCAAGGTGCGGAAAGCCGGCACCCGCGAGAGGGGCATGCGCTGCCGTGCCACCCAGATGGAGCTAAGGAAATAGTAGGGAGGCACCAGCAACAAGAACATATCCGCCTGCTTGACCACCGCCTGCCAGCCGGCCGTGTTGGTGGCATAGGCCAAGTAACCGGCCCAGAGGACAAGGCTTGCCGCTGCTAAGCCAATGTTCAAGCTGAGCAAAAAAGGCTCTTCCCACTGCCCTGGGATCCAGTGGCAGAGAACCCAAACCAACCAAGGAGCTGCAAAGAGCAGGATGGCAATCGTTAAGCCGTTGGCGTTGAGCTGGGTAAAAAATGTTTCCAGGGTCATGACGGCTGAGGGGACGGGAGGTCACTTTCAAAAACAGTAGTGTAGTCCAATCCCTCACCAGAATCCGTAAGTAATACCCTGAAAAATTACAGCCAAAACATTGCATCCTCGCTGGGTCAGGGTTTCCGGGCGCGCGAAACGGGATCCTTTTGCTAGGGCACTACTGAGTACATCTGGAGGGATCCCGCAGGGCACCCACAAAGTGATAGGGGGGCAGGGACTCGCTCCAGTCCAATTGCCAGTGGGGGTGTGCTGCTACCCAGGTTTGGGCGAGCTGGGCTGCCGTTTCCCGTTCGGCAGGGGTGAGCAAGAAGTAAAGCCGCAGGACTTCTCCCGGCTGCGGATCCCCTCTTTGCACTGGCCAGGTAGAAGGCCAAAGCTGCTGCAGGGCCGCCAGCTCCTGTTCTTGCCGCTCTTGGGCCTGTCGTTGCTGGAGATAGGCTTGTTTGCGGGCCAACAGATAGGCTGTGCCGCTGGGAGCGGGTTGGGGATCCGGGGGGGGCTGGGGCGACAGTTTTCCTTTCAGGCAGTACTCGGCTCTTCCCCCGATGGCCGCGAGGGCCTGTTCGTACTCCGCCTGCTGGGCCAATAGGTGGGATCCCAGCTTTTCGGCTGAGAGAAAGCAGGTGCCAAAGCGCAGGGGCAGCAGCGGCATCTGGGCAAACAGCCGGCAGATCACCTGGTCGTGGCGCAGGGCAGAACGCAGCAGCACCTCATCCGAAGCCTGCAGCGACGCAGGATCCGGCATCGGCTCCACAGCAGCGGCAATTCGGCCTCCTGTGGGAGAAAACACCTGCAGCGGCCCGCGGATCCCTTGAGTTTGTTGAATGAAATGCCAAAGCGGCGCGTCTGGCATCGGCAAGAAGGCATAGGTGTAAAGGGGGCTGCCGGCGCTCTGTTCGCTGGGTTCCGGTAAAACTGGCATTGGCTCGGATCGAGGCGTAGACTTTTCCTCTCAGTCTAAGCAAACTTGCTGGCGCTTTTTGCCCTGGGGGGCTGCTACTGGCGACCTGAAGATGCGGTAGACTAATCCTGGCAGGGTTTTTCAGGTCTGGGGTGTTCAGGGCCGCAAGGCTGCCGGGGGGTAGGTGGGATCCTCTCTCTCCGTGCCTCTACAGGTAAAACTATGACCAGCCGCTCAGACTTCAAACCCTTGGAAACCTTTCAAAAAGAAGAGATCGAACGCTTGCGGGATCTGCTTCCCGCTTCTCTCCGGGCCTTGATCCGCGTTGTCCCCCACTCGGGAGGTGAGGCCCTGTTGTTCTCCCGCCGCAAGGCCCCTTGGCAGCCGCAGGGCATCATTGCCATCGATTTTCGCCGCTGGCAAGGGATCCCGCAGCCGCAGCGGGATCTGCTGTTTTTGCGGGAGGTGGGCTGGTTCGACAACCGCAACTGGCTACAGCCGGGGTTTTACCAGTCGCTGGCCTTGCTTGGTGGCATCACCACCGTGGCAGAGCTCTCTTTGCAGCACCCGTTTTCTGCCCTGTTGGCGGGGGGCATCACGGCGCTCTCGGTGCGGCAGATCTGGCAAAACCTGAATCGGGAGAGCGCCCATTTCGATGCCGACGAGTTTGCCTTGCGCCGCGCCCAGTTCCGCGGCTACACCCGCCAAGAGGCAGCCCAACACCTAGCAGATGCCCTGGAGCAGGTTCTCAAGCTGGATCCCACCGATATCCTGACGGCACTGCGGCTGCAGCGGCTGAGAACCATCGCCCGCAACCTCACCCCCTCACCTGGGAGCTCCTGAGCACAGGTGCACCTGGGTGATGGCGATCCGACCGGAGAAGCAGATATCGGTATCGGTCTGGGGATCGCGGGCTCGCTCTGCGTAGCGCCCCTGGTAGCGAAACCACAGCGATGCCAAGCCTTCCCCCTCTGCTTCTACGGCGTAATCGAGTGGCAGCGGCTGCGTGCAGAGGGGGCAGTAAACTCGCTCCGGCAAAGGGGATCCCGGTGGCAGGTGGGGCAAGTTGACATTCCAGAAGGAGCCGGCTGGCAGGGGTTGTTCCATCAGCTCGGCCAGGATCTCCCGCGTCCACCGCTGGGCCTGCTCCCAATCGATGGGTTGGCTCCCTGCCCGATACTGGGAAATGGCGATCCCTCCGATCCCACGCAGCGCCGCCTCCCGCACC
Organism: Thermostichus sp. MS-CIW-15; assembly: GCF_054060575.1. Classification (NCBI taxonomy): domain Bacteria; kingdom Bacillati; phylum Cyanobacteriota; class Cyanophyceae; order Thermostichales; family Thermostichaceae; genus Thermostichus; species Thermostichus sp. MS-CIW-15. The sequence goes on from NZ_JBSSDI010000008.1 coordinate 79,730, forward strand.
GCCGCCACCGTGCCGGACAAGTACACATCCGATCCCAGATTCCCTCCCTCGTTGATGCCAGAAAGCACCCAATCCACGGCAGGGGCGAGCTTAAACAGGGCCACCCGCACACAGTCGGCAGGGGATCCCTCGACGGCAAAGGTGCGCTCGCCGCGGGCCCAGGCGCGAAAGGGCCGCCCCGTCGTTACCTGGTGGCTACAGCCGGAAATCGGCTGGTGGGGGGCCACAATCCAGCAGTTTTCCTCGGCAACGAGAGCGCTGAGGGCCAGTCTGAGGTGTGCCAGCCCCGCCGCCTCGATGCCATCATCGTTGGTCAGCAATACCTTCATCTGAATTCCTCTACCGGCAATTCCTGGGTTAGCCTAAATCGCAAATCTCCGTTGGGATCCAAATCTGGAGATCTGAAGTGCAAAGGCAAGGCGGATCCCGTTCTTCTTCTAACCTATCCCTAAGGGGTTGGCGTCTCCTGCGCCGCAGCCCTCGACCCATGACCATGAACTGATACCGGAGGATTGCCATGACCACACGGGTAGCCATCAACGGATTTGGCCGCATTGGCCGGTCGTTTTTGCGGGCGCTGCTCTCCCAGCCGGGGCGAGGGCTGGAGGTGGTGGCGGTTAATGATCTCACCGAGCCGGAGAACTTGGCCTACTTGCTGCAATTTGACTCCGCCTACGGGCGCCTGCCCCAGACGGTGAGCGTTGTGGATGGCCACCTGCAAGTCGGCAGCCACAAGATCCGGGTTCTGGCAGAACGGGATCCGGCGCAACTGCCCTGGAAAGACCTCGGGGTTGACCTGGTGATAGAGTCCACCGGCCTGTTTACCAAGCGGGAGGGGGCGGCCAAACACCTAGAAGCCGGCGCCAAGAAAGTGATCATCTCCGCCCCTGCCAAAGGCGCCGACCTGACGGTGGTGATGGGGGTTAACGACGACCAGTACGACCCAGAGCGGCACCATATCGTCTCCAACGCCTCCTGTACCACCAACTGTCTGGCGCCGCTGGCCAAGGTCTTGCTGGATCGCTTCGGCATCGAGACGGGCTTTCTCACCACCTGCCACGCTTACACCGCCACCCAGGCCATTGTGGATCGCCCGGATCCCAAGGACTATCGCCGGGGCCGCTCGGCGGCGGTGTCGATTGTGCCTTCCACCACTGGGGCAGCCACGGCAGTTGCCGAGGTTTTGCCTGCCCTGAAAGGGAAGATGGACGGCCTGGCGCTGCGGGTGCCCACCCTAACCGGCTCGATTGTGGACTTTGTCGTGCGCACCGAGCAGCCTATCACCAAAGAGGCGGTCAACCAAGCCTTTGTGGAGGCAGCAGAAGGGCCGATGCGCGGTATCCTGGCCATTGCCCCGCCGCACATTGTCTCGGCCGATATCATCGGCGATCCCCATTCTTCGATTGTGGATCTGGAGTCGACGATGACGCTGGGGGATCGCACGGTGAAGGTGCTCTCCTGGTACGACAACGAGTACGGCTATGCCTCGCGGCTGGTGGATCTGGCGGCGAAAATGGCGGCTGCGCTAAAGAGCTCAATCCCAGCCTAGGTCAGTGCGCTCCAGCCAGGAGCTATCCAGGGCAGCCAGCGCCTCAGCTGCGGCTATGCCGGTTTCGGGGTGGCGCCAATGGGGAGCAATCTCGCACAGCGGGGCCAGGACAAAAGGGCGCTCCATCATGCGAGGGTGGGGCAGGGTTAGCTCAGGGCTCTTCAGGATCCGGTTGCCCATTGCCAGCAGATCCAAGTCCAGGGTCCTGGCCTCCCAGCGGATGCGCCGCACTCGCCCTGCCTCCTGCTCGATGGCCAGCAGCGCCCTCAGCAACTCCAGGGGCGATTGGTAAGGGGGAAAGGGATCCAACGCCACCACAGCATTGAGGTAGTCGGGCTGGCCGGGTGGCCCCCCTTGGGCGGGGCTGCGGTAGAGGCTGGAGCGAGCCACCACCTGGCCCAACCTGAGCAACTTCTGCCCAGCCGAGCGCAATTGCTGCAGCGGATCCCCTAGGTTGCTGCCCAGGGCAATGTAGGCTAGGTCGGGCTGCATCGAGGGTTAGCTATTGGGAGAACGGTGGCGGACAATCTCCACGTAGACATCGTCGAACAAACCGGGCAGGGGGGCCTGTGGCTTGTGCACCCGCACCGTCAGGGCTTCCACCTGGGGATAGCTCTGCCACAGCCGCTCGGCAATCCGGTCTGCCAACGTCTCAATCAACCGGTAGCGCTGCTGGGTCACCTCTTCCCGCACCGCCTCGTACACCTGGGCGTAGTCCACGGTGTGGGCCAAGTCATCCTCTTGGGGAACCAAGGCAAGCTGCAGCTCCACATCCACCACAAAGCGCCCTCCCAACACGGCCTCCTCAGGACGATAGCCGTGGTGGGCATGGAAGCTAAGACCCCGCAGCACCAGCCTAGTTTGGCCCACAGTGCAGCCCTTCCCAAGCCGCTAGAGCGGAGACATGAGCAGGGACGTTGTGCGCCCGCACCAGGGTAGCGCCCCGGCTGGCGGCAAAGAGGTGCACGGCTACGCTGGCGCTATCCCGCTCTTTGGGCACAGCAATGCCGGCAAGCTGGCCGACAAAACTTTTGCGCGAGGCTCCCACCAAAACGGGGTAGCCATAGGCCACTAGCCGCGGCAGGGCTCTGAGGAGGGCAATGTTCTGCTCGGCGGTTTTGGCAAAGCCCAGGCCAGGATCCAAAATGACACTGGGCACACCGGCTGCCAGAGCCCGCTCCGCTTGGTCCTTGAGAAAACCAAAAACTTCTCCCTCAAGGTCGTCGTAGTCGGTGAGCTGCTGCATGGTGCGCGGCTCTCCCCGCATGTGCATGATGACCGCTGGCACCCCCTTCTCGGCACACACCTGCATCATCTGTGGATCCCGCAGCCCGGTGACATCGTTGATGATGTGTGCCCCCGCTGCCAGAGCAGCAGCAGCCACCTCTGTTCGCCGTGTATCGACGCTGATGAGAATGCCGGATCCCTCTAGAGCCCGAATCACGGGCAAAACCCGGTCGCATTCCACCTCCACCGGTACCGGCTCTGCCCCCGGACGGGTGGACTCGCCGCCGATATCCACAATCAAGGCCCCCGCCGCTGCCATGGCTCTGGCTGCCTGCACGGCAGCTTCCACGGATCCCCACTGGCCGCCGTCGCTAAAGCTGTCGGGGGTTACATTGAGTACCCCCATCACCGCCACACCCCGCCAGGAAAGGCAGTACCCCTCCGGTGTTTGTTCTGCCCCAGGCAGGGGACGGCGAGAGAGCAAGCTGGTAACGCCCATAACTCCTGCAAGCTAATTCGCTGTCAGAGCAGCCGCCCCAGATAGGACCAGCGCGTGCCTAGCTGAATTCTAGAAGTAGGGAAGCGCAGGGGGCAGTAATCTATACAGATCCCTCGCTCCGTTTGTTTTGGGGTATTGCTAGGTGTCTCCCGTGAAGGGGAGGAGTGGCTGCGTGGCGCGGGCCGCGGTTGTGTATCTGCCTTGGTATGACCCTCAGTTGGTTGAGTGAGTGAGGGGAAACGTCACCTGAGGTCGGCAAAAAGCCATACCTAGGAGGGATCCCCTGCCAGCCTAAGGCCAAGGAGTAGCCTTAGCTCGCAGAGGAACCCCTCCCGCTTGAGCTAAAACATGATGTCGTCTTCCGAACGACCCCAGATGCACCAGATGATGGAGGCAAAAATTGCTAGGTAAACCCAGGCCATCGGCCCGTATTGCAGCAGATCCATCAATACATCCCTTAAAGTACTTGTTTATCTAGTCCAATTATTGTGATGTTTCGTTACAGCGTCAACAGTTTTCTCAGGAAAACGGTTGCGTCAAGCAGACCCCTTGGAAGCAGGGATCCCTGGCTAGATAAGTCGTTTTGCCTAGAGGCACTGCTGAGAAACCACGGCTTGGCTGAATAGGCTAGGGAGTCCTAGACATGGAAACGGAAGAGCATCACATCTCCTTCCTGAACCACGTAGTCTTTGCCCTCGCTGCGCACTAGGCCCTTCTCTCGGGCGGCACTCAGGGATCCCGCTGCCACTAGGTCCTCATATGCTATCGTTTCCGCCCGGATAAAGCCCCGCTCAAAATCCGAGTGAATAACCCCCGCTGCCTGAGGAGCAGTGGCACCGGCAGGGATTGTCCAGGCGCGGGTTTCTTTGGGGCCGGAAGTAAAGTAGGTGCGCAGGCCCAGCAGCTCGTAGGTGGCGCGGATCAAAGATTTCAGCCCCCCTTCTTTCACCCCCAGCGAGTCTAGATAAGCCTGTCGCTCTGCAGGCGGCAGCTCCACCAATTCCGCCTCCACCTGGGCTGAGACCACCACCACACGCGCCCCTTCTGCCTGGGCCACTTGCCGCACCTGCTCCACCCACGCGTTGCCAGTGGCCAGCTCCGTTTCCGCTACGTTGGCGGCATAGATCACCTTCTTGCGGGTGAGCAGCCCTAGCCCTTTGATGGAGGCCTCCTCTTCTGGGCTGAGGGGCACCAGGCGGGCCGGCTTGCCCTCGTCCAAAGCGGCCTGCAGCTTCTCCAGGGCCTGCAGCTCTACTTGAGCCGTTTTGTCGGACTTGGCCTGTTTGCGCACCCGTTCTAAGCGCCGCTCGATCTGGGCCAGATCCGCCAGGGCCAGCTCCAGGTTAATCACGCCCATGTCTCGCACCGGATCCACGGAGCCGGCCACATGCACGATGTTCTCATCTTTGAAGCAGCGCACCACATGTACGATGGCGTCCACCTGGCGGATGTGGGAGAGAAATTGGTTGCCCAGCCCCTCGCCTTTGCTGGCGCCGGCCACCAGGCCAGCAATGTCAACAAACTCAATCTGGGCGGGGACGATTGCCGCCGAGCCGCTGATCTTGGCCAGCACCTGCAGGCGTTCATCCGGCACTGCCACCCGTCCTATGTTGGGCTCAATGGTGCAAAAAGGGAAGTTGGCCGCCTCGGCCTTGGCATTTTCGCAGAGGGCGTTAAATAGGGTCGATTTGCCCACATTGGGCAGGCCAACAATTCCAGCTCTGAGCATCGAGATCGCGGAAGAAAAACTAGGGTAATGGAAAGGGATCCGTTGCGAAACTTTAAGGTCACTATTTTGACGTTAGCATTTGTCGCCTCTGGCTGCTGCGTTTACCAAGAGGGCGGCTCTGCGGCAAGCTGGGCAAGGTTTTTGGAGTTGCCCTCAGACCCGCTCCAAAAAGGCCACCCCCTCTACATGGCCTGTTTGGGGAAAGAAGTCGGCCGCTCGCCATTGGGTTAGGCGGTAGGATCCCTCGGCCATGAGAATTTGCAGGTCGCGCGCCAAGGTGGCAGGGTGACAGCTAATGTAGACAAGGCGCTGGGGTTGTCGCTGCTTTAGGATCTCGAGTACCTGCCGCTCGCAGCCGCGCCGCGGCGGATCCAACACCACAATATCGGCAGGAGGCAGAGTTGGCAAAACCGTTTCCACTGCGCCCTGGAAAAATTGGGCCGAGGGGATGCCGTTGAACTGGGCATTGTAGCGGGCCTGGGTCACCGCCGCCGGCAGGACTTCCACCCCTATCGCCCGTTTGGCCCGCCGGGCCAAGAGCAGGGTTAGGGTGCCGATGCCGCAGTAGGCGTCCAGGACGATCTCCTCGCCGCGCAGCTGGAGCTGATCCACTATCCAGGTAAAAAAGGCCTCCGCCTGCTCTGTGTTGACCTGGAAGAAGGAGGTGCTATCAATCCAAAAGGAAAGACCGGCCAGTTCTTCCCGCAGGGATCCCCGTCCGGCAATCACCTCCGTTTGCGGGCCAAAGATGACGTTGGTGCGGGCCGGGTTGAGGTTGAGACAAACCCCCACCAGGTCGGGGTAGCGCTGCATCCAGCGCTTGGCCCACCTTTCTAGGTGGGGCAGGTCGCGGCTGCAACTGACCAAGGTGAGGAGCACCTCGCGGGTGCGGCGACCAATGCGCAAGCCCAAGTGACGCAGATGGCCCTGGTGGCGGCTTTCGTCGTAGACGCTCCAGCCGGCCTCCTGCAGATCCCGCTTAATTTCCCGTAAGAACACATCCAGTCGCTCGTCCTGGACAGGGCACTGGTTGAGGTTTACCAAGCGGTGGCTGCCCCGTCGGTAGTAGCCCATGCGCAGCGGCTGGCCCTCTGCTTTGGCAATGGGGTAGGTGACCTTATTGCGGTAGCGCAGCGGCTGCGGGGATCCCAAAATCGGGACAGGCTCCGGCAGAGTAAGACCGCCAATTCGTTCCAGCGCATCCCTGAGGATCTGCTGCTTGGTAACCAATTGCTGAGCGTAGCTGACGTGCTGCCACTGACAGCCACCGCACTTGTCCGCCACAATGCAGGCTGGCCGCACCCGCTGCGGCGAGGGAGCTATGAGGGAGCGAATTCGCCCGACCAGATAGTTGCGCTTGATCTCAGTTATCTGAGCCACCACGCGATCCCCTGGCACCGCTTGGGCGACAAACACCACCCGACCCCGCCCGTGGCCAAGCGTATGGGCAATGCCATCGCCCTCAGGGGTTAGGTCGGTGATCTCCAGGGATAGGAGATCCCCCGGCTTGATGGGATCAGGGGCCAGAGAAGGGATTGGCTGCTCCATGGAAAAAGGTGGTTGACGTTCTCCCCAGCCCTATTCGCGCAAGCGGGACAGAGTCCTCAGGGCGGGGCCTGCGCCGCCAAAGTTTTGGTCAATCGAAATCGGGTGAGACCATCCAAAGCTAAACTCGATACGTAAGAAAATCCGGCAACCGAAACAGAGTAATCCCAGAAAACCCAAGGGAGGAACTCTATTGTGGCATTGACCGGGGTGCCTGGGGATCCGCCGGAACCCTCTTTGCCTGGCTGCAGCGGAGCTCGAGGCTGGCCCCCCAAGCTGCGCCCAAGAGCAAGGTGATCAACAGGTGAAGGCGGCCATCCAAGATCACCACATCCAAAAGCCCCGCAGCAAAAAACGCCGTCAAGGCCAGTAAAACTCCCAAGAGGATCTCGTCTTGGGAGCAACGCCAGGCTCGCCAGCCCCGCGCCAAGATCCAACCCCAAAGGGCCAAGTAGCCCAGCAGCAGAGGGATCCCGCCTTCTGCCGCCAGATGGAGGTACAAGTTGTGGCAGTGGCCCAGCAGCTCTGGCGGATCCTGGGCATTGTAGAGGGCAGGAAAGCTCTGCCAGCCCCAGCCGGTCAGGGGCCGCTCCCACACCATCTGCAGGGCAAAGCGCCAGGCATCGAGGCGGTTGGCCGTCGAGCTGAAATAGGGGGCCTGGGGGTCAAAGGTGTCTGCCAACCGGCTCCAGATCAAGGAAGGGACAACCGCCCGCCAGCCGGGCCAGTCCAAAGCAGCGGCCAAGCCGGCTAATCCCAAGCCGGCCAGGAAGGCGAGCCCCCACCAGCAGCGCCGCAGGGCCAGCCCAATCAGTAGCGCCAGCCCCCCTGCCCCCCAGCCGTTGCGGGAGGCTGTCAGCAGCAACAGCAGGGATCCTAACCCCAGCAGCGCCGCCAGCCCTGCTCTGGTGGGGTGAGATTGAGTTGCCCCCCACAGCCCCGCCGCCAAGCCCAGATGGATCACAAGATAAATGGCCAGGAGATTGGGGGAGGTGAAGGCTGCCGCCGGGCGCTCCCCACCGGCCACGCCCGTAATCCAGAGCGGCCCCAAGAAGAGATGCCCCTGCCACCCCCACAGCACTTCTCCCCAGCCCAAGAGCAGCATCAGGCCACTGCCCAGCACCAACACCTGCGCCAGGCAGCGGCGGCTGAGGGGATCCCTCAGCGCTGCAGCAAAGGCCGGCAGCATCAGGAGAAAAGGCCAGTAGTTGAACATCCCCGGCAAGCTCAGCCGCCAGTCCTCCCCCAGCAGCGCTGTCACCACCACCGCCAGGCTCAGCAGGCCCGCCAGCCAAAAGCCGGGATCCCGCCGGATTTGCTGCCAGTAGCGGCCATAGCTTTGCACCGTCCCCACCACCGCCAGCAACAGACTAGGGGCCAGGTTGACCGGGATCAGCGCCGCCGAGCCCAACAGCCAGCCCTGGAGCTGCCAAGGCCGGGGGGACGGCGGCAGGTCTTTAGAGGCAACTGAGGCAGAAAAATTACTCATCGTCGAGGGGGATCCCCGCTCGTACCCGCCCCTGGCCAAAGTAGCGGCCAAACTGCAGCTCGTACACCTCATCTTCATCTTGCGTTTCCACCCACAGCTCGGAGCGGGCATAGCCCACGCACAGCAGCCCGTAGCCCTGCTCCTTCAGCTCCCGCGAGATCCCCATTGCCTCCGGCTGGTAGAGGGATCCCTGCCGGATCCGCACCGCACAGGTGGTGCAGGCGCCGTTGCGACAGGCAAAGGGAAGCTGGATCCCTTGGGCTTCGGCAGCCTCCAGGATGTATTGGTCGGCAGGCACCTGGATGAAGTAGTGGGCGTCTTTCTGGCGGTCGTGGATGTGAACCGGGTAGGAATGCATGGAGAAGAAGGGCCTTTTCCCCCGATGAGGAGACTTCTCCATGATCCCACAAGATTTGAGTGGAGTTGGGCTACTGCCCAGCTCCATAGGATAAGCTGAAGGCAGGGCCCCCAGGAGAGCAGCCTATGCTAGAAACTCCCAATTCCCCCATGCCCTCAGTGGAAAAACTGCCAGCTACCTTCTCGGCTGAAGTTTTTCACAAGCTCATCGAGAGCAATACTGAAACTCGTCCCTGGGGCAGCTTTACGGTGCTGGACGAGGGCCCTGGCTACAAAATCAAGCGGATTGTGGTGCTGCCCAAGCATCGCCTCAGCCTGCAGATGCACTACCACCGCAGCGAACACTGGATCGTCGTGGCCGGCACCGCCAAAGTGACCTGCGGCGATGAAGAGCGGCTGATCACCACCAACCAGTCCACCTACGTGCCCCCCTGCACCAAGCACCGCCTGGAAAACCCCGGCGTCATCCCCCTGGTGATCATCGAAGTGCAAAACGGCCAGTACCTGGGCGAAGACGACATTATCCGCTTCAGCGACGACTACGCCCGCGCCGACAGCGGGCAGTCGACCTCATCCTGAGCCCGTCCTAGAAGGGGAAAACGGTCATCAGCAGCAAGGCGGCCATCAAGCCCAGCGCCACCTGCACCGCCTGTCCAAAGGCCGGATGGCTGGTCACCACTTCGCCATAGCGGCTCTGGAAGCGGGACAGATCCAAGTAGGGAGCTATCCCCCGCCGGAACCATCCCACCACCGTCCCTTCTTGACCCACCAGCCTGCCTGCCCGGCTGGCCCCAAACAGGAAGTTGCCCAGCGGCCCAAACCGAGAAACATAGCGCAAGAAAATCATCCCCGTCTCATCCTGGAACTTGAGATCGGAGCCGAAGCGATAGCCCGCATCCCCCCGCCCGATCACCCGCCCCTCTAGCTGCATCGGCAAGCCGCGCAAGGGGCTGGTGTAGGGGTTGCTCAGCGCCTTCAACACCGTCAACGCCGGCGGGTTCTCCAAGCTGGGGTACATCACTGGCATCTTCAGCAGCAGGCCCAAGCTGGCTCCCGCCAGGACCAGGCCGGCAAACATGCCGTAAGATCCTGCCTGTAGAGCTGGGATCCCAAGCACCATCCCCAAGATCGCCCCCAGCCACTCGGCGTTTAACAAAACCACGTCCAGAAGAAAATTGCCGTAGAGCTGCTGGCGGTTGAGCTGCTTGCCCTGGGCCACCACGCTGGCCATGTCGAACTCCACCGGCAGATCCAGTTGTTCGGCATAGGTGCCCAGCGCCCGCACCCGCTTGCCGGTGAGGGGATGGGTGGAGTTCAGCTCCATCCACCCGGCCCAAGGGTTAAACAGATCCCACAAAAACACCCTGCCCACCTGGCTGGGATCCGCGGCCACCCGGTAGGCTGTCCCCGCCATCACCGCCGCCTTGGCATCGTAGATCCCCAAGGCCCGTGTGCCTTCCAGCAGGCGAGCGCTGCGCTGTCGGGTTTCCTCATCCTGTTGCCGCTCCCCTTCTTGCACAATGCCAAAGGCTATTTTCACCAGAGCCCGCGAGAGGGCATTGGGGTTGCCGGTGATTTCGGCGGCAAAGTGATCGGCAAAGTACTCCCGCACCCGCGACAGGTACAGCACCAAGTAGGAGCCGGCCACGTAGAAAAAGTAGGCGACCAGAGCCAAGGAACCTATGTTTTTGCCCCCTCTGCGGTCTCGGCGCGTGTCGCGCAGGTAGACGTAGAGGAGGTAGAGAATCTGCACCAACGTGGAAGCCAGGGTCATGACAGCAAAATCCCAGTGGATCACATGCCCCAGCTCGTGGGCATAGACCGTGGCCACCTCCTCATCTTCCAAGTAGGTGAACAACCCTTCGCTGACGACGATGCGGGCCGTATCCGGCAGGCTGCCATAGGTAAAAGCAGTAGGGTTTTGGTCGCGGATCAAGCCCAGCTTCGGCTGCTTCAGCTTGTACTGGCGACAGACGCGGGCGATCACCTCCGCGCTCTCTGGGCTGCGACGCCCAATTTCCGCCAAGCTCACCCACTGGGTGCTGTAGAGGCTGTGCTGGATCCAGTCCATCAACCAGGGAGACAAAAAGAAAATGAGGGCGTTGAAGGCCAGGGTGAGCAGAACGGCGGAAAGAAAAGAGCCAAAAGAGAACCCCCCTTCCAAGGTGCCGAAAACGGCCAGGGCCAACACAAACACCATGCCGAACAACAGGCTCAGGGTCACGCCGGCGGCCAGAGTGAGGTTGCCAGCAAAGCTGGCCAAAACCAGCGAGACCCCTGTCTGAGGAGCGCGGTACCGGCGTCGGGTCTGACCGGTTCTGAGATTGGAGGTGGCGGGATCCAAGTCGGCCAAGGCGCGGCTGGGGTTGAAGCAATAGCGGCTCAGCCAAACGCTCAACAGGCGCAGCTCGTGGGGATTGAGGCTTTTCAAGGGCTCTAGCCACAGGGCCGCATCCACCGACAGCATTGCCGTCGAGACAGCACCGGGGTTGCGGAACAAGGTGGGCAACAGGGGCAGCACTTCTTCCTTTTGCCCAGCGGTGAGGTTATGAAAACCCAAGACCGCCTGGCGCACCACGCTGGAGGGTTGAGGCAGGTCAGCGGTGAGCAACTGGCGGTCTTGGACAAAGCAATAGCGGCTGAGATCTGGACTGTCGGCGGGATCACCCCTGCCCGTCGCCGCTTCCGGAGCCAGCCTCACCTGAGTTTTCCAGTTGGCCTGCTGTTGGCCGATGGGGCGGCTGTAGAGAGCCAAGCGCTTGACTTGGGGATAGCGGCTGGGAATTGCCTTCTGGAACCAGGCCGTCAGCCTCTCATGGTCGAGAGCAACGTGAGCAGGGTGGTTGATCATGATCACCAAAGCGTAATCCCCAGGACTGCTTTGGAGGGGCTGGGCCTTCACCTGAACTCTCAGACGCAGGTCTGCCAGAGCTTGCTCTAGCCACTGCGCCAATTCCTGCTCGTTCATGGCCGTCTCCCGGAGGGGGTAGGGTAAGCTGAGCTATTGCTTCAATTGCCAATGGCTTTCGACTTTACAGCGGCTATTCTGGCATTTTCTCTACCAAGGGATCCCCATCTCCCCCCAAACCCAGTACAGAACGCCCAGGGCAAGCATTTATCCAGGAGCTGAGCTGCAGAAATTGTTTGGCTACAAGATCGAGCGCTGTCCCTCCGGGCTGATGCCGATGATGGTGAGCTGGCAATCCAGCACTTTAAAGCCGTACTTTTCAGCCACCTTCTGGCTGATATTCAGGATGGCGTTGTTTTTGAACTCAATGACCTTGTTGGTCTTGATGCACACCAAATGGTGGTGGTGGTGGGGGGCCGGCTGGTTGATCTCGTAATGCTTGTGGCCTTCGGTCAGTTCCAGCTCGCGCAAAATGCCCATGCGCGCCATCAGCTTGACGGTGCGATAGATGGTGGAAAGGCTGATGTTGTGGCCTTCTTCCCGCAGCTTTTTGTGCAGCTCCTCGGCGCTCAGGTGAGTCCCCTCAGGCAAGTTTTGAAAGGTCTGGAGGATGATTTCCCGCTGCCGAGTGGCTCGCCAGCCTTTGGCATTTAGCTCCGCTTTGAAGGCTTCTTCCGTGTAGACCATGATGCCCCCCTCCGCTGTTGGGCAACGTCGCCGTAACAGTCAATAAGTTCTGTAATTGATAATAGCCTCATTTAAGATAGCGCCACTGACTTTCGGCTGCCAAAGGGATCCTGTTGCCTTCTTGAGAAGCAACGGCAGCGCCTGGGCCGGCAGAAGAAGGGGTGCGGGAAACCGGATCCCGCGTCTATTGGAAATGAGCTAGCCTACAGGGTATGCCCAGGTGGCCTTATAGTTCGAGTGAGTCTGGGCTAACATAACTCGGGAAAAGGCCCGCGGCATCCCGGCGGCGTTGCTAAGCGTAGTCAATACGGGAAGGGAAAACAAAGATGCGGTTTGAGCAGCCCAAAACCTATTCCATTTCTCTAACCGGCTGGGGCTTCTGGCTGGGATCCCTGGCCTTGGCAGCTTTGCTGACCCGTGTCGGGCTGGGGTGGCTGGTCGCCGGGTTGGTGGCTCTGTTGCTGTTCTTGCTCTCTCTGCCGGTGCTGGTGCTGCTGGCCTTTCGCTGGTGGGCGCGCCGCTGGATCGCCACGGATCGCTGCCCGGTGTGTGGGTCCGAGTCTCAGGCCATCGAGGGCAGCCGCTTCTTTTGCCCCAGTTGTGGCGAGCCGCTGTTTGTTGCCGATGGCCATTTTTATCGGCAAACGCCCCCCGGCACCATCGACGTGGAGCCGCTAGAAGAAAGCGGCTGGGAGTTGCCAAGCTGAGGGCTCCGCTCTGGGGGTGGGTTGGCGTTTTTAGAGGGCATTTTGGGTGAAAAGTGCTCCGCAACGCTATTGCCAACGACAGCGGCCGGGCTGGCGGCTGGTTGCGATCTGGGGGGGGACGCTCTCGGCGGCGTTCCTTCTGCTGAGCTCAGCTCAGGTGACGGCGCAGGGATCCCTGCAACCTCAGGTGGAGACCTACCTGGCCCAGTTGAGCGGCCGCGGCTTTGCTTCCACGGCCCAGGGGGTTTGGCTGCAGAGGGGCGACGAGGTTTTGGGGCAACATCAGGGATCCAAGGCTTTGCCGGCGGCCTCCCTGACCAAGGTGGCCACCACCCTGGCTGCTCTGCAGCAGTTTGGCCCGCACCACCGCTTTGTGACCACCTACTTGGCAACCGGTTCGCTGGGAACGGACGGAGTTTTGCAGGGCGATCTCTGGGTGCTGGGGGGGGAGGATCCCTTCTTTGTCTGGGAGGAAGCCTTCGCGGTGGGGAACGCCCTCAACGCCCAGGGGATCCGCCAGGTGCGCGGGGATCTGGTGGTGGTGGGCCGCTTCTACATGAACTTTTCCCGGGATGGGGCCCGTTCGGGATCCCTGCTGCGCCAGGGGCTGGATGCCCGCCTCTGGCCCCCGGAAGCCCAGGCGCAATTCCAGACCTTGCCCCCCGGCACCCCCAGGCCGCAGGTGGAGATTTTGGGGTCGGTGCGAGTTGCCCAGCAGATCCCTTCGGAGGCCCAGGTCTTGCTCAGGCATGAGTCGCCTCCCCTCATTCACCTGCTCAAGCTGATGAACCTCTACAGCAACAATGCCATGGCCGAGATGCTGGCAGAGGCGGTGGGAGGAGCGGCCCAGGTTGCCCAAATAGCCCGCGCTGCAGCAGGGATCCCGGCAGAAGAGCTGCACCTGATCAACGGCTCGGGATTGGGGGTGGAAAACCGCATCTCCCCGCGGGCCAATGTAGCCATGTTGCGGGCAACCCAGGCGTTGCTGGAAGAGCGCGGCTTGTCGCTGGCGGATGCCTTTGCCGTCGTCGGCCAGGATGTGGGCGTGCTGGAGCGGCGGCTTCTGCCGGGGATCTTGATCGCCAAGTCGGGCACCCTGAGCGGCCTCAGCACCTTGGCGGGCGTGTTGCCAACTGAGCGGGGCGATATCTGGTTTGCCGTCATGAACGGCGGGGCCAACTTGGCCGACTTGCGCACCTGGCAGGGAGAGTTTCTCAGCCGGCTCCAGTCCCGCTGGGGATCCCCCGCCGCCTTGCCCGAGCGCTGGCTGCCTCGTCCCTTAGATACGAGATCCCGCAGGGAGTCGAGCCCTCGCCTTTGACGGTTTGCCTGGGAGGGGTCGCCTCAGCAGCAAAGCGCCTGGGGATGGCAAACCCTCGCAAGCCGGTTTCAATTCAGCCAGAAGCCGCAGGAGCCGCGCCCCCCAGTCCCCCCGTGTACGGGGGGATATAGGGGGGATTGAGGGGGCAGTCGGAGTCGGGTAGTTTACAGCCCTTCTCCGGAGAGGGTTGCGGCGATGGGGCGTACAGGAATCGAACCTGTGTAAGGCAAATTATGAGTTTGCTGCCTAAACCGCTCGGCCAACGCCCCTTCTTCTTCTACTTTTTACTCTAGCGCCCTTGTTCTTTCCAGAACCGGTGAAAAAGAGCCCCGCTACAGGATAAGCTGCATGTCGGTGGTTAGCGGACAGCAGAGACCATGGCATCAGCGCGTTCCTGGCAGAGGCAACTGGCTTTAGGCTTGGGGCTGACTGCCTTATCCTTGGTTCTCGGTTTGGTTTTTTGGGCCGTTGGGCAGCACTATCTCCCCTGGAACGAAGCCGCCTCTGTGGACTGGCAACCCACCGGCCAGAACCTGGCTCTGTCTCCTGCCCTGGAAGCGCAGACGGTGCCGTCCCCCCCTGAAGCGCCTTCCGCCGTCAACAACCCGCCAGAGGGATCCCCGCTACAGCTCTGGCTTGTTACCTTTTTAACCGTGTTTGTGGCGGAGATGGGCGATAAGACTCAGTTGGCCACCTTGCTCATAAGCGCCCAGTCCAAGTCTCCCTGGGCGATCTTTTTCGGCTCTGCCAGCGCCCTGGTGACCGCCAGTTTGCTCAGCGTAGCCTTAGGGGGATCCCTGGGGCAGGTGATCCCGGCAGCCTGGCTAGAATGGTTGGCTGGCCTCGGCTTCCTGGCAATCGGGAGCTATGTTCTCTGGCGAGAATGGCAAGGGAAGCGTGAGCCCTCTGGAGGAACCGAGGATGGCCTGCCAGGGAAAATTGACACTCCCACCCAGGGGATTCTTACGCAGCCCAAAATGGACTCGCGAAGGCGCTGTCAAGACGCCCCTAGACAGTCCTTTGAGGCATAACCTCAAAGTTCTGCTTACTTCGGACTTAAGTTCCTCCAGGTTAGTTATTGCCGCGCGGGTTTTGCACCGCAGTAGGTTGTTTTCCTGGAGAAGCTCTGTACTAACTATAACAAAGAAGCAACTAAAGTTGCTCAAGGGCTTTTCCGCCGCGTACTAAAGTACGGGGCTACCAAGCTATCCTTTTGTGTAGCGCGGCTCGCAGTTGCATTCTATCTTCTGGGGTGGCACGGCGTCGTTGAACCAAAGCGCGAGGGTCTGTATCTCTGTTAAGCAAGCATGAACTTTTTTAACGATCCGGATAGCGGCTGCTGAGAGGAGAACTGAGGCCCCGTAGAATGAATCCCAAAATTCCAGCCAGGATCTTCGGACATGGATTACATTCGCACCTTTAACGACGATCCCTGCGAGGGCCATCTTTCAACGCCCATCAGTGACTCTCCTCTCACCCGTCTGTTTATCAACAACCTCCCCATTAACCGGCCTGGCCTATCGCCGCTGTTGCGAGGGCTGGAGATTGGGTTGGCGCATGGCTATTTTTTGGTGGGGCCAGAAATCGTGGTGGGCCCGCTGCGCGACTATCCTGAGGCAGCCAATTTGGGCGGGCTGGTCACGGCGATGGCGATTGTGCTGCTGGGAACCGCCTGTATGTCCGCCTATGGCAGCGTTACCTTTGGAAACAAGCCGGAAACGCCGGGCGCCAATCCTCTATCTACGGCCCGTGGCTGGGGGGATCTGACAGCAGGATTTTTCTTGGGAGGTATGGGTGGCGTGTTTGCTGCCTACTTCTTGTTGGAGAACTTTGCCGGGATCGACGCCATCTTTCGAGGGTTGGTGAATTAAGGTTAATTGAGTTGTCAAACTTGTCAAGGCACTGGAGAGGAGCAAGATCATGACCGGTTCTTACGCTGCTGCTTATCTTCCTTGGATTTTCGTCCCCATTGTCGGTTGGCTGCTGCCGGCAGTAACCATGGCTGTGCTCTTTTTGTACATTGAGCGCGACTAACTGGTTCTCATCTCAGTGGGTTTCGGAAGAGGGATCCCTAGCTAGACAAGGGATCCCTCCCTTTTTGGCACAGCGGCTGTTTCTGGACGCGCTGCCGTCTTGCCTGGGGCAGTACCCGACCAAGGTTGGGTCTTCTTGCTTTTGGGAAAGGGGAACTTCCAAAGGACTTTAGAGTGGAGCAGGATCCGGCGAGCTGATCCCATACCAACAAGGAAAAGGGCAGCTTGCGCAACCCCCTTTCAACTTTTAACGAGAAGAAGAAGTCGATGGCCAGCCTTACAGCCTTTTAATTTAAAATAGGGTACAGGTATTCAAGAGGAAGGAGAGAAAGGAATGCCAACTCATTCTTTGGATTTGCGGCAAAGAGTTGTAGCAGCCTATCAGGCAGGTAACACCTCCATCCGCCAGGTAGCTAAACGCTTCATGGTGACCAAAAGAACAGTACACCGCTGGGTGCGTCAGTACCAACAAACTCA